>CAMHGU010000005.1 GCA_946184715.1 uncultured bacterium
AGGCCAATTGAGGACAAAGGGCAGAACACTCTGCCCAAGGAGGACGAATAAGAACTGAACCGATGGCGCCTGCCTACAGCGCGACTAAGGCCTATCAAATCAACTATATGGAGGCTTTGCGCAAAAAAGCTTTCAAGGCTGGCGGAAAAGTCATCGTCACTGACATTCGGCCAGGTCTTGTCAATACGGCAATGGCCAAAGGCGAGGGCCTCTTCTGGGTGATGCCCGTCGAAAAGGTTGCCAGCCAGATCTGTGCAGCCATTCGCAAGCGCAAGTCTAAAGTGTATGTCACAAAGCGTTGGCACGTTCTCGCCATTATCAACAAGAATTTATCATTCACATTATATAAGAGAATGTAACTTCGTATTTTAGAAAATAGATAAATCGGAATTTATGTAGTTTTTTCATTCGTTTGTTGTCTAACGGGTAAGAACGAATAAGAAATGGAAACAAAAGAGCAAAGATTTTCAAGAGTCGTTGAAGAATATAAGCGGACAATCTATACGGTCTGCTATATGTTCTCCAAGGATGAAGACGAGGTGAATGACCTGTTTCAGGAGATCCTGATCAGACTCTGGCAGGGATTTGATTCCTTCGAGGGGAAAAGTGATATCAAGACGTGGATTTACCGTGTCAGCCTCAACTACTGTTTGAATTTCGACAAGAAGCAGAAGCGGGCTGGTAATCGGGTGAGTCTCGACATGGACGTCAAACCCTATGAGGACAATTATGAGAAATCCCTGCAGGTCAAGCATCTCTACAAGAGAATCAATGCGCTCGGACTCGTTGACAGAAGTGTCATCCTGTTGTGGCTCGAAGGCCTGAGCTATGACGAAATCGGCGCCATCCTCGGCATTTCTGTCAAGAACGTTTCCATCAAACTTGTTCGCATCAAAGAACAGTTAAAAAAATGTCTAACATCTAAATGAGCAAAACAATGGAACCCGTGGATATCGACTCTAAAGAACTGCAGGAACTCAAGTCAGAGTTCAACGAACTGAAGGAAACGCTGAATAAGCAGCGAATCGTGAACAAAGAGCTCCTGGCGCAAGTCCAGAAACAAAAAGCTTCTTTCATCGGGAAAGACCTCACAAAAAGAATGTCAATGGACATTATCACGATTCCGATGATCATTGTCATTTGCCATGCTGTCGGGTGGCCGATGTGGTTTGCCGCCGCCGTGTCGATCTGGGCATTGATCGATCTCCTCGCAGTGCTTGTGGGAAGGAAAAGATTTGATACGCAGAAAATGCTTGATGACGATGTCCTTACTGTGGCAAAGACCGTCAAAGAGTACAAGAAGTTTTATCATCTGTCAGTGATGATTGGGGCAATTCCGGCCGTAGCCCTGGTTGCTTTTATTCTCATCCGAATCTACACACAATCGGCCCCCGATGAGAATATGCTGTTCCCGACGGCCATTTATATCCTTACCTGTGTGGCTGGTGTTTTGTTTTCTGTCAAAACGTACAGGAAAAAGATGGAAGCTTGCGATAATCTAATTGACTCGCTGGAAAACGAGTCGGAATCAATAACAGCTTAAAATCACAGGGGACAGGCTTTTGAATTAAATTCACTTCAAAAACCTGTCCCCCATATTTATTCGGACTGCTATCATATAGCAGCGGCCTATCTCGATATCCCTTGTTGGAACTTCTGAATTCGCCCATCATATCTGCCATCGGCAATGTCGTGGACTTCATGGTCGGCACGTCTGAGCTCGTTAGCATTGAATCGTAAGCATCCGAAAGGGGGCGGATTGAGGGGGAGTTCGGGGCGTTGTAACTTTGTCGGCAAAAAAGTTATGTTCAATCTCAATGAGAATAACCGGATTGTGATGGCGCAGCAGCCGACGGATATGCACAAGGGCGTGAACACGCTTTGCGGGCAGGTGCGGCTGGTGGGCCTGGACCCTGCCGATGGCAAGGTGTACATATTCGTGGGCACGAGCCGCAAGGTGATGAAGATTCTTCACTGGGAGAATGGTGGCTATGTGGTGTACTATAAGCGTCTCGAGCAGGGTCGTTTTCAACCTCGCATCTTTCTGCGCTAAGGCTCTGCAACTTGCAATTGCGCAATTGCAAATTGCATCTTGCATCGGCCGCTACCGCAATCGGCAAGGCTCCTGTGAAACCTGAAATCTGAAATTGGGGGGGTGTGTTCTGTGTTCTGTGTTCAATCGGGTTAACGTGCTGTGGTATAGGTAGTTAGGTCTTATGAGCGTGGAACAAGGCGGGTGGTTTTACCCTATTGCGCCGCAAGGGTTGTTCATATTAATCAGGGTCTAATACGTTGTTTATCAGTCGGTTATCCTATGTGAACAATGAACAGTGGACAACGGGCCATTTTTTTTCGGGCGTTGCGCAACTTTTCACTATCTTCGTGCGTCAATATGACAGAAACCGATAAAAACCGATAAGATATGAACAACTTGATGAAACGAACGATTATGTGCATTGTGGCTGCCGCCGTTGCTATCAGCGCAATAGCTGTGCCCAAAATCGACTTCAAAGGCGTGAAGGTGGTGTCGCAAGGCGACTCGCTGATGATAATAGCCGGAAGCGATACCACTTTTATGGCCTCTGGTGCCGCCCTCTCGGCTGCGCTGGGCGATACTCTCTGGGACGCTGCCGGCGCCACGTCGATTGAATACGAGAACACCGATGCCTACGACATCGCGACGCTCGATAAAGAGCGCGAGATGGCGCGCCTGACGGCCGTCACGGTGCAGACCGTGGTGGTCACGATATCGATAGCACTGCTGGGTGTGGTGTTCCTCGTGCTGCTGTTTATGTATCTGCGCCACAGGGCTAAATATAAGGTGATACGCCAAGCCATCGATGCGCGCTATGAGTTGCCGCAAGGGATATTCGGCGGCAATACCTATGTGACCAACTATGGCACCCCGCAGCCCGCCGCCCCCGCGGCCGCCGCTCCGGCGCAGGTACCGACCGATGGCGCCACCCCGCCGCCGCTCCCCGGCGAGGACCCGCAAGCCGGCGCTGTGCCGCCCGCTGCTCCCTTCATCGCCACCGGCTTCAATATGGACTGGGCGCTCGTGCGTGGCCCCATCACCACGCTCGCCGTGGGCGTCGGGCTGATGCTCTTCTTCCTCATCGCCGGCGCTAAGGAGGTTGCGGCTGTGATGCTTATCCCGGCCCTGATAGGCGGCGCTCGGCTATTCGTGGTGTACCAGAATCAGAAACAGGCGCAGAGCCGCAGGTAACCATCATCAGTCATCATCGCCCCCACTACAGTTAATTATCAGATAAAACAATGCTGAGCCGACTTGAAGAGATAGCTCTTGTGGCCAAGTGCGTGCTGGCCGATGACCGGCACGCCTTCGGCCGGCTCGTTGAGGCTTACCAGCAGAGCCTGCGCCAGTTCTTTATGAACTTGACTATGGGCGATGCTTTCCTCAGCGACGACCTCGCGCAGGACACCTTCCTCAAGGCTTACACTTCGATTCGCTCCTTCCGCGGCACGGCACGATTCGGCACGTGGCTCTATCGCATAGGCTACAACGAGTTTATCTCTTACCGCCGGCGCCGCAGCGAGGCCGGCGAGGAGACTATAGCCGCCGAGCCGGGCTTCGACCCGTCAAGCTCCACCGAGGCCGCCATCGACATCAACGCCGCAATGCGCTCGCTCAGCGACTCCGAAAGGGCCGTGGTGACTCTCTTCTACTTCGACGACCTCCCCATCAAGCGCATCGCCGATATCCTGCTGATGCCGGAGAATACAGTGAAATCTCATCTACATCGCGCCAAGCAACATCTGGCGCAAACCATTAACTATCAGAAACTATGACCAGTGACAACCGAAACACCGATAACCGAGCCGCCCTCATCAGCGACGAGCAGCTGCGCAGCCTGCTCCGCGAGAGCGTGACCAAGGCCGGCGACAACCCGTGGTTTACTCGCCGTGTGCTCAACCGCCTGCCCGCGAGGCGCGAGCGAGGCAGCGCCTGGGCCGTGCTGCTCTATGCCGCCGCTCTGGTGGTGTGTGTAGGCCTCTGGTGGTATATGCTCTCCTCGGCCGACATCATGGTCATCACTCTCGGCGACCTCGTGAAGGGGCTGGTGCTGATTGTCGTCACCTTCGCCCTTGTGGCAAGCATCGTCCACACCGCGGTCACCTCCCCCTCCTGACGCTCCACTCCGCAACTCGCCTATATTATTACGAAGAGGGAAGCTGATTTTCGGCTTTTCTCTTTGCTTTTTGCAGGGCAATCAGTACTTTTGTGGAGAGTAAAACAAGATGACTGTGATGAAACGATTACGTCCGGCTATGTTGCTGCTCGCAGCCGTGATGGCTACGGCCGCCGCGGCCTCGAGCCGGTATATCCGCTTTGAGTGCCAGCGCAATGGCGTCACTTACGACTGCTCTTTCACGCTCTACGACACCGGCGAGGCCCGCGCAATGACGGCCACGGCGCAGCGTGCCGATGCCGACGCTATCCCGACACTCCTGTCACTGCCGCGGGCGGTCACTTCGCCCGATTACCCCGACGTGGAATTTCCGGTGGAGGCTATAGGCGCCGGCGCCTTTGCCGGTTGCGGCCGGCTGCGAAGCCTCGACCTCGGCGCCACCGGCATCACGACGATAGGGCAGCGGGCCTTCGCGGAGTGCTCGCAGCTGCACTCGGTGACGTTGCCGGCATCGCTCGTCACTCTCGGCACCCGCGCCTTCAGCAAGTGCACGGCGCTCACTCGGGCCGACTTGCCCGCCGAGCTTAAGGAGCTGGGGCTTTACGTCTTCGAGCAGTGCGCCGCGCTATCGAGCGTCGCTATCCCCGCCGGGCTCGACACCTTCGGCAGCTACCTGCTCGATGGCTGCAGCTCAATCACTACGGTGGTGTGCAAGCTGCCCGCTCCCGAGCTTAAGGCGCTCGGCCTTCCCGATGCGGCTTATGCCGCCGCCACGCTCTATGTGCCCGCCGGAAGAGCCGCGCTCTATAGCGCTGTGGCCGACTGGAACCGCTTCGGCCATATCGTCGAAGCCGGCGATGTCAATGCCGACGACAGCCTCGACTCGGCCGACGTGTCGGTGCTCCTCGAGATGGTCCTCGCCGGTGGCGTCGCCGATGGCGTGCAGCTGATGCTCGCTGATGTCAATGCCGACGGCGCCCTCGACTCGGCCGACGTGGCCATCCTGCTCGAGCTTGTGCTCTCTAGCCGCTGATGTCATTCAATCGATAACCCATAACCCCATAATACGATGATGAAAAAAAGTGTAACTGCAATATGCTGCGCCGCGGCGCTCCTCGTGCTCGCCGCCGGTTGTAAAGGGCGCAAAGCCGAAGCCGCCCTTGAGGTGAAACCCGTCAACGGCACCATCGAGCAATCGCTCGCCGGCGACCGCGCCCCCGAGAGCGTGGCCCGGGCGTTGCTGAGCGTGAGCATCGACGACCGCTTCGAGAATGTCCTCGATGAGAACCCTGCCGGCATCAAGATATGGAGCTTGCTCCGATGCTCCGATGAGACGTCGGCCGAAGGCTTTGGCATCGTGGCCGAGAAAGGCTCCACGCTTACCACCTTCCCCAATGTGCGCCACGGCAATAACCCTCGGGCCTACTTCGACAACGCCACGGGCCGAGTGTGGCTGGTGGGCGCCGCCAGCGAAGGCACGGGCGTGCGCATCGAGTGCCCTTATCTGTTGGGCTTCGATGAGGCCGACAATGCCCGCATAGTGACGCAAATCGACCCCTACGACCTCCAGGAACGCCTCCGGGAGCGCCTCAGCTACTCCGTGGAGGGCAAGCAGGTGAGCTTCTACGCCGAGAACCGGCAGATAGCGCAGGTGGTGTGCTCCACTACCGATATGGGCAATATCTACGACGATGCCGTGTGGATAGGCGAGCAGATAAGCTACGACTTCGACGGGCAGCGGCTCATCGCCAAGGTGACCCCGGGCGTGAGCTTCGTCACCGGCAAGGTGCTTTTCTACGACGATATGCCCACCTTCAGCATCCCCGTGACGGTCACCGACGACGGCTTCGAGCTCGACACCATCAGCCTCGACGTGCCGCAGCCCGATGCCGAGCATAACCACGCCGTAGCCCCCGCCGATGCCGCTGCATTCGAGGGCACTTTCTACGACGAGAACGGCTCGCCCGATTTGGTAATCAAGCGCCGCCCCGACGGCCGCTACGACGTCACCATCGGCATCTTCCGCCTCACCACTCTCGACGATGGAGTGGGGGAGATGACCGCCGAGGGCCTGCACTTCACCGCCACCGATGCCGCAGGCAACCCGATAGGCGGCATCATCAAGCTCGAGGGCAACACTGCCACCGTGGTATTCACCGAAAGCACCTGGGGCCTTATCAACAATGGCGACTCTTTCGCCTATACCAAAAAATGAGACCCCGCGAGGCTTGTTTTTTAGCCGCAGGTTGAGTACCTTTGTGGGAAATAGATTCCTCACTTACTGCAATGCGATTTAGCGATATATACGGCAACGAGGCGGTGAAGCAGCGCCTCCGCGCTATGGTCGATGACGACCACATCCCTCACGCTCTTCTGCTTCACGGCCCCACCGGCACCGGCAAGCTCGCTATGGCGCGGGCTTTCGCCCAGTATCTGCACTGCACCGACCGCCACGATGGCGAGCCGTGCGGCAAGTGCCCTAACTGCCTGGCTCATCAGTCGCTCAACCACGCCGACACCTACTTCGTGTTTCCCGTCATCAAGCAGGGCACCAGCGACAAGTATATCGCCGAGTGGCGCGATTTCCTCACCCGCTACCGCTTCGAGAGCTATCAGCGCTGGCAAGCGGTGCTCAAGAGTGAGAACGCCCAGCCTATGATTTATGTGACCGAGAGCGAGTCGATAATCCACAAGATGAATCTGGCGGCCTTCACCGCGCCTTATAAGGTGATGATAATATGGCTGCCGGAGAAGATGAACGAGGGCTGCGCCAATAAGTTGCTGAAAATCATCGAGGAGCCGTCGAGCGATTCTATCTTCGTGCTGGTGAGCGACGACGAGTCGAAGGTGCTGCCCACCATCTACTCGCGAGTGCAGCGGGTGGAGATGAAGCCGGTGCCCACGCCTGAGGTGGCGCGCTACCTCGAGGAGGCCGAGGCCATCGACCCCGACACCGCCATGGCGCTCGCCGCCATCGCCGAAGGCGACATCGTGGCCGCCGAGGAATCGCTGAAGCTCGATAGCGAGCAGCGCGACTTCTTCACGCAGTTTGTCGACCTGATGCGCAAGGCCTATAGCCGCGACTTCAAAGGCCTCAGGCAGTGGTCGGAGAAGGTGAGCGACTATAAGCGCGAAAAGTGCTGCCGATTCCTTGAGGCATCGGCACGCCTGCTCCGCGAGAACTTCATCTTCAACGTGGGCGACCGCTCGCTCTGCTACCTCCGCCCCGAGGAGGCAAAGTTCAGCTCGCGCTTCGCCCCGTTTATCAACGAGCGCAATGTGGAGGCTATGGCCGCCGAACTCGATAGCGCCTTGCGCGACATACGCGGCAACGCCAACGCCAAAATCGTACTCTTCCACTTCTCGCTCAACATCGCCAAGCTCATCAAGGCTTGACCCTTCAACGCATCTATAATATGGACACTGACATTCACACCCCGTTTCTTCAGCGCTTGGCGCAGCTTTACGCGCCGCAGTGCCGTGACCTTTATCGCCACTGCTTCGTGTTCCCCAACCGCCGCAGCGGCCTCTTCTTTCGCAAATACCTCTCGGAGGCTGCCGACGCCACCTTCCTGATGCCCGACGTCCTCACTATGGGGCAGCTCACGGCTCGTTTCTCCGAGGGCGTGGAGGCGCACCGCATCGACCAGCTGTTTGTGCTCTACACTGAATATCAGCGCCTTACGGCCGACGCGCCCGAGGAGCAGCGTATGTCGTTCGACCGCTTCGCCTTCTGGGGCGATATGATTCTCAACGACTTCAACGATGCCGACCAGTATATGGCCGATGCCGACCGCCTGTTCGCCAACGTGCGCGAATACAACGAGATAAGCACCGACCCTCTCACCGAGGAGCAGCGCCAAGCCCTGAGCCTGTATTTCGGCGATAACCTCGGCGCACCCTCGGCCGACTTCTGGAAGCACGTCCCCGGCAACGACGACAATGATGCCGCACGGGAGTTCCGCCGCTTGTGGGCTCTCCTTGCCGACCTCTACCACGGGTTCCGCGACAGCCTGGCCGAGCGGGGCCTGAGCTATCAGGGCCGCATCTATCGCTCGGCAGTCGAGGCCGTCAAGCGCGCTATCGAGGAGGATCGGCTGCCCTACGACCGCTTTGTGTTTGTGGGCTTCAACAATCTGTCCACCTCCGAAATCCGCATAATGGAGCTGCTGCGCGGCGCCGACCGCGCTTCGTTCCATTGGGACTACTGCTCGGCGTTACTCCACGAGGAGGGCAACATCGGCTCGCGGTTTATCAGCGGCAACGTGAGCCACTTCGGCGCCGAGGAGTGGGAGAGCGAGCCGTGCGAGCCGCGCGCGGCCATCGACATCTATTCGGTGCCGTCGCAGATAGGGCAGGCCAAGCTGGCCGGACGTCTGCTCCGCTCACTAAAGGCCGACGGCGCTATGCCCGACGACACCCGCACCGCCATCGTGGTGCCCGACGCCGCGCTGCTGCTCCCCGTGCGCGATGCCGTGCCCGAGTGCATCAAGGATATCAACGTGACGATGAGCATAGGACTGCGCACCACGGCCATCGCCATCATCGTGTCGCTGCTGCGCCAGCTCCACGAGCGCGCGCGAATGTCGCAGGGCAAGTGGCTCTATTTCCACCAGGATGTGAAAAACCTGCTCACCGACCCCGTCGTGCACCGCATCGCCCCTAAAGCTATCGATGCCTTGCTCGCCTCCATCAACCGCGAGCGGCTCTATATGGTGGAGGCTGCGGCCATAGCCGGCCTTCATCCTCACCTGGCGCGCCTTGTGGCGCCGCTAAAGCGCGACGACGACACTGCCGACGGACTCAACGACCCGCAGCTCATCATCAGCTATCTGCGAGGCGTGCTCGCAATTGTGGAGGAATACCTCGGCGAGGCCGATGGCGATGTGGAGATGGCGGCCCTCGACCAGTATCACGCATCGGTCGATAGGCTCGAAGCGCTAATCAGCCGCTCGCGCCTGCACCGGCTCAGCGACCACACATTCTTCTATCTCATCGACCGCCTCGTGGCTTCGATGGCTATCAACTTCGACGGCCAGCCGCTCCACGGCCTGCAGATTCTCAGCCCCGCCGAGGCGCGGCTGCTCGACTTCGACAATGTGATTTTCCTGTCGTTCAATGAGCATATCTATCCGCGCCGCCAGCGTGCCGGCTCCTTTATCCCCAACCTCCTGCGCCAAAGCTACGGCTTGCCCACCACCGCCGACGCCGACGCCGCCATGACCTACGACTTCTACCGGCTGCTCACCCGCGCCCGGCGCGTGGCCCTCATCTACGACAACCGCACCACCGGCCTCAACACCGGAGAGCCCTCGCGCTTCGCCCAGCAGCTGCTCAACGTGTATGCCGACCGGCTCTCCATCGCCACCCACGCCGTCAATTACCGCCTCGACCCGGCGTCAGAGCCCGACCTCGTGGTGCCTAAGACACCCAAGATTATGGAAGAGATTAATCGCTTCCGCACGCACCCGACTGGCCCCGACGACTCCCGCCCCCGTTACCTCTCGGCCTCGTCGATCTACACCTTCCTGCAGTGCCCTATGAAGTTCTACCTCGGCAAAATCGCCGGCCTCGACCGCGAGCAGGACACCGACCCCTTTGTGGAGGCCTCCACCTTCGGCACCATAGTCCACGACTCGCTCACCGAGATGTATCACGACCAGCTCCACGGCGACATTACCGCCGACAATATCCGGGCGAAGCTCACCCCCGAGGTGCGACGCAAGATTGTGGCGCGAAATGTCAATCGCATCTTCCTCAACCGCACCGACGGCTCCGATGCCACGCTCTCGGGCGTGTCATTCCTCGTGGAGACGGTGGTGCGCCAATACGTCGATACCGTGCTCGACTACGATGCCCGATTCGGCCCGTTCCGCCTCGTAAGCACCGAGAAGCAAGAGCGGCAGTTCTGGCAGCTCACCCCGGAGCTCGGATTCAACTTCGTGCAGTATATCGACCGCCTCGACCGCGACCGTGAGGGCAAGCTCCACATCGTCGATTATAAGACCGGCAGCGACCTGGCGGAGGCTGCCTCCATCGAAGAGCTTTTCACCGCCTGCCGCAACAAGAATCAGAAAGGCATCTTCCAGCTTATCATCTACAGCCTCTTCCACAACTACCTTACCGAGTGTGACGAGCCCGTGCGCCCTGAGCTTTACCGCATCAAGAAGATGGCCGGTCAGGAGCGCGGCAAGCCTATGGAGGTTGTGATAGAGAAGGAACCGGTAGAGGACTGCCGCGACTACGCCGCCGCGTTTGTGCAGCAGCTGAGCCAATCCCTCGCCAAGCTCTTCAGCCCCGACGAGCCATTCACGTGCTGCCCGGCCGGCGGCGCCCACTCGCCCTGCACCTTCTGCCCCTTCACCGACCTCTGCGGCCGGTAACCCTCCGCCCAACCCTATATCCTATAGAAATTCTGGATTATCTAGATTGTCGAGAGCTTATGGAAATTCTATCCCGCCCGCGCTTGGATTTCTCCAAGAAAATGCCTACCTTTGCACCGCTTTTTATGCAACTCCCGCGTGTGATGGGAAATTAAGAAGCTTTAAATCAATATTTTATTCTTAATTTTGAGTAACACAAAACTTTAAAAAATGAAGACATTCAAATTGAGCGCTACCCCGCGCACCGAGCTTGGCAAGCGTGCCGCTAAGCAACTCCGCAACTCCGACCTTATCCCCGTGGTCCTCAACGGTGGCGAAATCGTAGCCGACGCTAAGGCTGCCGAGAAGAAACTCGCCGAAGGCCAGAAGGTTATCACCCTCCCCGACGGAAAGCGCGGTATCATCACTACCGACCTCACCGTGAAGGCCGAGGACGTGCGCAAGCTTATCTACACCCCCGATATCTTCGCTATCGAGCTTGATATCAATGGCGTGAAGAAGAACGCCGTGCTCAAGCAGCTCCAGTTCCACCCCGTTACCGATAAGGTGCTTCACATCGACCTCCTCGAGGTGAACGACAAGAAGCCCGTGGTTATCGAAGTGCCCGTGAGCCTCGAAGGTCACGCCGCTGGTGTGAAGGCCGGTGGTAAGCTCACTCTCTCGATGAAGAAGCTCAAAGTGCGCGCCATCTATACCGACGTGCCCGAGCGCATCACCATCAACGTCGACAATATCGAGCTTGGTAAGTCGCTCCAGGTGGGTGACCTCCACTTCGAAGGCCTTGAGCTCGTCAACGCCAAGAACGCTGTGGTTTGCTCCGTACAGCTGACGCGTGCCGCCCGTGGCGCCGCTGCCGCTGCCGCTGAAGAGACTGCCGAATAACCTAAGGCTTCGCTCAATCAGTTCGACCGATGAAATTTCTCGTTGTTGGCCTCGGTAACATTGGCGCGGAATACGCCAACACCCGCCACAACATCGGATTTAAGGTGCTCGACGCCCTCGCTCAAGAGGCGTCGGGCACCGTTTTTACTACTCATCGCTATGGCGACATAGCGCAGATGCGCGTCAAGAACGCCCAGCTCGTGCTCCTTAAGCCCTCCACCTATATGAACCTCTCGGGCAACGCCGTGGCCTACTGGCTCCGGCAGGAGAAAATCCCCGTCGAAAACCTCCTCGTGGTGGTCGACGACATCGCCCTGCCTTTCGGAGCGCTGCGTATGCGCGGCAAAGGCTCCGACGCCGGCCACAACGGCCTGAAAAGCGTGGCGCAATGCCTAGGCACCGAGGGCTACGCCCGCCTGCGCTTCGGCATCGGCGACGACTTCCCGCGCGGTATGCAGATCGACTACGTGCTCGGTAATCTAACCCCCGAGCAGCAAGCGGCGATGCCCGAGAGGGTAAAGCTCGCCTGCGAAGCAATCAAAGCCTTCTGCCTCAGCGGCCTCGCCTTCGCCATGACCCACTATAACAACAAGTAACCACCCCTGCGCTGATAGCGCCACTAGGGCCTCATCCCCGGCGGCGATGCCGTGGTAGAGCCCGGTTGCGGGCCGCAGGAATCGGCGTGCAAAAAAATGTGGGGCGGGGATTTGGAATTGACAGCGGGGTGTGCTATCTTTGCATAGATATGCTTACAATACCAACCATTAAACCTTTTATACGCTATGACTAAGAAAATCTTATCATTGGTGGCGCTGACTATGCTGTTGGTGCTCGCCTCGTGCAGCAAGAAGCAGAACCTGCTGCAATATGTGCCTGAAGACGCACAGATGGCTGCCAAAGTGGAAGTGGGCGATATGCTCAAATCGGCCGACTGCAAGTGGGACGCCAAGGACGGTCTGCAGCTGAGCGACGAGCTCAAGCAAGCCTTAGGCGACCGTGACCTGCTTAAGGAGATGGACCTCCCCGAGGGGCTCGACCTCAGCGAGGACATCGTGCTCTTCGCGCAGTCGCAGACCGATGCCTTTGCCTATGTGGCTGTCATTGCCGACACCCCGAAATTTGAGGCCGCGATGAAAGAGCGCGGCGCCGAAGCCGGCGAGAAGAACGGCACCAAGCTGTTCACGAGTGGCCGCCAGATTGTGGCCTACGACGACAACGTGGCTGTGTTCTATACCCAAAGCCGTGGCGGCGTGGAGTACGGCGAGCCCGACGACAACGCTATCGCCATCCTCAAGAAGCCTGCCAAGAATATCGAGGGCAATAAAGACGCGATGAAATACCTCGGCAAGGGCGGCCATATCACTGTCTATGCCAATGTGGCTACAGCTATGAAGACTTTAGGCGGCATGAGTGGCGACCTCGGCGGCGCAGGGATGGCAATGGGCTTCCTCGGCGATATCTATAAGAGCTGCGGCGCCTCTATCAACTTCGACGGCAAGAAGGTGGTGACTGAAGGCGCGGCCGACATCAACACCGAGAGCTCATCCTATAAGATGATTAAGGACGTGCTGAAGCCGGTTTCCTCGGCCGATGCTCTGAAGTATATCCCTGCCGACGCCTCGGGCGTAATCACTCTCGGCATCGACGGCAAGAAACTCGCCGAAGCTCTCACCCCGCTCGTGAACCAGTACGGCCCTATGATTGGCGCCGATAAGAGCATGCTCGACGAGCTTAGCGGCATCGACGGCACCGTCGCCATAGGCGTGCGCTACTCTGAGAGCCAGCAGGTGAATTTCTACGCCGCTATAGGCTCGAAGGATGCCGGCAAGCTGCTCGCCTTCCTCAAGAAGAGCTATCTCGGAATGGCCGGCGGCACAATTCAGGAATCGGAGCAAGGCTCGGTAATCGACCTCGGCTCCACCAAGGTGATACTGAAGGCCGAAGGCAACTACCTCCTCGTGTGCAACGCTCCGCTCACCGGCGGCAATGCCGAGAAGGGCGCTATCGCCGACAATGCCAAGGGCGCGATGCTCTCGATGTATTACAATACCGGCGCCGAAGGCTCGGCCGCCGCTAAAATGATTGAGGGTAGCCTCGGTAAGCCACTCATCGGCACCCAGGCCGTGCGCATCGAGTCGCTCGACAAGGCCGGCTCCGTGCTCGCCATCGAGAAGCCCGAAGGCAAGAACTCGCTGGCTTCACTGCTCAAGCTCGCCTTTGCCAAGAAGTAATTAGCACCATTCTAACTGTTTAATTCATATCAATCTAACTATCTGTAAATGAAACCTACATTGTTTGTACTCGCTGCCGGAATGGGCAGCCGTTACGGAGGTCTGAAGCAGCTCGACGGCATCGGCCCTCACGGCGAAACTATTATGGACTACTCTATCTACGATGCCATCCGCTGCGGCTTCGGCAAAATCGTGTTTGTAATCCGCAAGGACTTCGAGGAGCAGTTCCGTGAGAAAATCTTGTCGAAATACGAGAACCACATTCCGGTGGAGGTGGTGTTCCAGAGCATCGACAAGATACCGGCCGGCATTCCCGTCAATCCCGAGCGCGCTAAGCCGTGGGGTACCAACCACGCCGTGCTGATGGGCAAGGACGTAATCAAAGAGCCGTTTGCCGTAATCAACGCCGACGACTTCTACGGCTACGACACCTTCCGCTCGCTTGCCGAAGGCCTCAAGACTATCGAAGGGAAGACCAACCAGTACCTGATGGTGGGCTTCCGCGTGGCCAACACCCTCTCGGAGAGTGGCGGCGTGTCGCGCGGCGTGTGCGCCACCAATGCCGATGGCTATCTCGAGACAGTCACCGAGCGTCACGACATCATGCGCCGTGAGGGCGGAAAGGTGAGCTTCGTGGTCGACGACAAGCAGGTGGAGATTGCCGACAACACTCCCGTGTCGATGAACGTGTGGGGCTTCACCCCCGACTATTTCGCCCACAGCGAGCGCTCCTTCGAGCACTTCCTCCGCGAGCACGGCCAGGAGCTCAAGGCCGAGTTCTACATCCCCACCGTGGTCAATGAGCTCATTCAGGCCGGCACCGCCACTTGCCGTGTGCTCGACACCACCTCCACGTGGTTCGGCGTCACCTATGCCGCCGACCGCCCGATGGTCGTAGAGCAATTCCGCCGCTTGGCCGACGAAGGTGTTTACCCCGAAAAGATGTTCTAAGCTATGAAGGGTAAAATCTTAGTCACCGGTGGCACCGGATATATAGGCTCCCACACCGTGGTTGAGCTGCAGCAGGCCGGATATGAGGTGGTTATCATCGACAACCTCAGCAACAGCAATATCGACGTGCTCGACGGCATCGAGCGCATCACCGGCGTCCGCCCCGTTTTCGTCAAGGGCGACTGCACCGACATCGCCACGCTGCGCCGCCTCTTCGAGGAGAATCCCGGCATCGACGGCATCATCAACTTCGCCGCCAGCAAGGCCGTCAATGAGTCGGTACAGAAACCTATCCTCTACTATCGCAACAACCTCGGCACCCTGCTCAACCTCCTCGAGCTGATGCCCGAGTACGGCGTCAAGGGAATAGTGTTCTCCTCAAGCTGCACCGTATATGGCGAGCCCGATGCCAACCCCATCACCGAGGAAGCCCCTATCAAGAAGGCCACCTCGCCCTATGGCAACACCAAGCAGATTTCGGAAGAGATAATCCAAGACGTGGTGCGCTCAGGCTCGCCCATCAAGAGCATCATCCTCCGCTATTTCAACCCCATCGGTGCCCACCCGAGCGCCGAGATAGGCGAGTTGCCCAATGGCGTGCCCCAGAATCTCGTGCCCTTCATCACCCAAGCCGCCATAGGCGTGCGCAAGGAGCTTAGCGTGTTCGGCGACGACTACAACACCCCCGACGGCTCCTGCATTCGCGACTTCATCTATGTGGTTGACCTCGCCAAGGCCCACGTCACCGCTATGGCCCGTATGCTCGAAGACAAGGGCGAAGGCCCCGTGGAGATCTTCAACCTCGGCACCGGTCGCGGCGCCAGCGTGCTCGAGCTTATTAACACCTTTGAGCAGAAGACCGGCGTCAAGGTGCCCCATAAGATTGTGGGTCGCCGCGAAGGCGATATCGAGAAGATTTGGGCCAACCCCAAGCGCGCCAACGAGGTGCTCGGCTGGACCGCCGACACCCCCCTCGACGTCACCCTCCAGAGCGCCTGGGACTGGCAATGCCGCCTCCGCGAGCGCGGCGTGATGTAACCCCGATATAGCATCTTATCACCCATCGAAGGGCGGCAGGCTCAATCCTCGCCGCCCTCATCGCGCTGACGACAGCACTTTTTCAGTATTTCTTTGGCTTCCCTCCCATCGGAGTTGAGATTGCGTACACACTCGAACTTCCACCTTGATATCTTCTACTTCCTGCGCCTCTGGCATTAAGTGCTCTGAGCTTCCTTCGTTTCTCATCTTTATCAGTTTCGGCACTATAAGCTCTAAATAGAAATTTGCGCAATTTATTCCTAATTCGCTTTTTCTTAGTCTTATTGTCTCCAGAAGTTATTTGCTGTTTCGGCAAGGCTTTCTCTTGCGCGATATTCCCAGACTTGTTTTTTTTAGCTTTTGGCAATAGCGTCGCATTTATAGCCTCTATACCTTGCCAGCACATATATTGGTATTCAGATTTTTTTATCTGAAAAAGCACATCGCCTACCTCTTTTAGATTGAGAATAAGTTTCTGCTTTTCTATTGCGTGAAGCAGCAATTTAATAGATTCTTCACTATCCAGTGGCAGAAATTCGCTTATATCAATCTTCATTTTCATTTTCGTAAAACTATTGTCGGTAGTTAGCCCTCTATGGCGTTATTAGAAAGTAAGGTGGGGTAGGGATTTGACGATTTTCACGGTTTTTACCGAGAGGTCGATGACCGAGAGCAGCAATTTTAATATGTAGTCGGGCTGTTGGTGCTCGCGCGCCCAGTCGTTGGGGTCGTTCTTGATGCCTGAAGCATTATCCACCTTGATGGCATAACGCTCTATTATCCATTCAATTGCGCTCTTGCCATTCACTATGTATTCGTAGGCTTCACTCGGGATATTCTCCACCGTAATGCGAGGATTGAATACGATAGTTGAGCGGTCGGCCACTAAGCTGCCATTTTCGAGGCGACGCTTCACAAACTGCATCTTCGCCGCGCCGGCCTCCACCGCGTAATAGTCGTAGCACTCTTGACTGCCGTAAGAGGGTGGCGCATTGTGAACCTTCACAGCAACGCCCTCCGGCTGATGGTCGTTGTTGCCGTAAAAATCATCGTAGTTGAGATGAAGCTTGGCAAGCTCCCGCCCGGCGCGCTCAAATGCTTTGAAATCTTCCACACGGTCAACGATGGGAATGCGCGGTAGCGACTTTTTGAGGTCGTCGGCAAAGCGCGTGCGGTAGTCCTGGCTGTGCAGTATGCCATAGACGTAGTAGAAAATGTGTTCTTTGGTTATCTGCGTAGTCAGGTGGTAGCGCCGGCGGACTTCTTTCAAAATCCAGTCGGTGATGCCATCTCGCCGGATATATCCTTCGTTGCCGAAGTCCCACAGCGACCCTTGTTGCGACTTGTTTTCCTCGTACCAATAGAGAGGGAAACATTGACCATTAAAGTTTAATTGCAGGTCAGGTATTACATTAGTGACAAGGCATGAAAAATCTTTAGAGCCTCCGATGCCACTGACACAGATACATAAGTTTTCCGCCTCTCGGCAAGGGAAGAGATGCGGTACTCTATACCGCATCTCGACAAGCGGCTGATACCATAGAAGGAACTGTTTGAAGAATGGGCGGTATATAGCGGTTCTTATTTCAGCGTCAGCATAATTGTATATTTTTCCCCTTTGCAAATCATTCGTTACAGCTCTCGTCCAGCTAATTTTTGGAGAATTGAAGTCGGGTGAAGTTATTTCACCTTTTGCCATAGCTTCGCGAGTAGAATTGTAGAAATCAATACTTTCTTTTGCAGTTTCTTGAACAATTGGTTTGGAAGAATTATACGACCATGCATCACGTTGTGTCTTTGCTCCACTTGAGTTTATTACAAAGACTGTTTGAGATGTTACATCAAATTTTTGTTCTGGAGTTATAGGGATGAGATTATCGAAAACTCCGTCTCTTTGGTTAATCCAATCGCCTTTGTCATTTGGCACAATGACTTGCCAATCGAGTTTTTTTGAGGCGATGGAGCGAAAGCCTTTCACGAGCGAGAGTTTTTGCTCGCGAGTGAGGTAGTCTCCAATGTCGTGATAATAGATTGTAGCCTCGCCGGAGTGGTTTGGTTTCTTGACCAAGAAAGTGATGGCGATAGGCGTTCTTGTACCCTCGCCAAATACGTTGTCCTTCTCTTTACGCCTAAGTTCACCGCTTGTTCTTGCGTTGCCGCGGAGATTCAGGACATAGATTGTGCTGAATTCTTCTTCGAGGCAGCGGCGGAAACCATCTTGTGCTGTACCGTCAAGCCATGCGCCGTTGCTGATGAATGCGACAATGCCTCCCTCGTCTTTTGGAATACGGTCGCTTGCCCAGCGGAATGCTTTTATGTAACTATCATATAATGAATTCTTATTTGTAGCATTGGTTTTTGCAGCATAGGATTCGGCAATGCGTCGGTCAAGTGTTGGATAAGACTGGTTCTGCGCATTATCATTGGCGGAACGTTGCCCGACAGAGTAAGGCGGGTTGCCGATGATGACGCGGATGGGTATGTTGCGCAGGTGGTCACGGATTTCCTCGTTCTCGCGGAAGTATTCGGTGAAAAGGCCGTTGTGTTCGGGTTCTGCGAGTTGGAAGGTGTCGGTTAGGCAAATTCCGTCGTAGTTGAGATATTCCTTGCGCTGTGTGAGGTCGTGGAACACGCTCTCGATATTCACGTCGGCAATGTAATAGGCGAGCAGCACCATTTCGTTGCAATGGATTTCTTTGAGGTATTTGCGCTCCATATCTTCGGGCTTGATAAGCCCTGACTGAAGCAGGCGCGTGATGAAAGTGCCGGTGCCGGTGAATGGGTCGAGAATGTGCACGTTCTCATTAGTGAGCGATGTGTTGAACTCCTCCCTGAGGATATCATCGACCGAATGGATTATGAAATCGACACATTCTATCGGAGTGTAAACAATGCCGAGCTGTTCCACTGTCTTTGGAAAAGCGCCTTTGAAGAATTTCTCGTAGATATTCTTGATGATGGTTTGCTTGCCGCCGAGGTTGTCGATTTCGCTCACATTGGTGCGCACCGAGTCGTAGAAATTATGCAACACCTCAGTGTCTTTCTCAAACGCTTCCTCTTTCAGCAGGTCAATCATAGCCTGCATAGAGCGGCTTACGGCGTTGTTCTCCACAAAGTTATAGTCTTTGAACAGCGCGTCAAATATAGGCTGCGTAATCATATGCTGGGCGAGCATTTCGATGGCTTGACCGGCATCGATTGAGGGGTTGAGGTTCTTTTGCAGGCCTTTAAGGTAGTTGTCAAATTCGGCTTTGTATCGGCCTGATTCGATAAGTCGGGCGATGCGCTTGATGAATTTCACCGCCACTTTACCCACTTCGGCCGACCAGTTTTCCCAATAAAGGCGGTCGCCACATTTCTCTACGAGCTTGGCGTACATACCCTCTTGCAGCGTGCCGAATTTAATATCGAGCTGTTGCGAGATTTCAGCCACGCCGAGAGTGTGTGCATCAGCCTCGTCCTGCGGGTCGGCAAGGGCGTTAACGCCTATACCCACACCGCCCATAGTGAGCATATCGGGTTTGCGCTTGTTGAGGGTGATTTTCTGCACTATGGCATTGAATCGGTCATCGTGGGAGCGCAACGCGTTAAGTATCGACCACACCACATCAAAGGTCTTATTGTTGTTGAGCGCGTCCTCGGCGGAGACATCGGCCGGCACTACGATTGGAATTATTATGTAGCCGTATTTCTTCTCGTCGGCTGTGCCTTTACCGAAATTACGCATCACGCGCCCCACCGACTGCACCACATCAACTTGGCTATTGCGAGCCGAAAGAAATAGCACGGCATCAAGCGACGGGACATCCACACCTTCCGATAAGCAACGCACGTTGGTAATAACCTTACATTCGCGAGGATCGTCGCTCTTCTCGGCAAGCCATGAAAGGGCTTTGATACGCTCGCTACTGTTCATTGTGCCGTCCACATGACGGGCCGACACTGTCACCACCCGCTCACGCTCTGCATCGCTCAATCGCTCGTCGAGGCGCTTGGATATTAGCGGCAGCACGTGGGCTACATTTTTCGATGTCCCCGGCTGCGAAGTGTTGCCGATGGTTGAGCAGAAAGCCACGGCTCGCCGCATCATTCGCGGATCAGCAGCCCACGTGCGGCCCTGGTCGCCCTTCACACTCTTCGACAAGCCACTTATCACGCCGATGAGCTTGCTGGTGTCGTCGTAGTTCAACTCGGTCTTGCCCGCGTCTTTAATGTCAGTAAGCAGGTTGTCGGGGATATCGTCTTCATTGACGGTAAGCACAAGTACTTTATAATCGGTAAGCAGGCCATTGCTTACGGCATACGAGAAATTCACCCGATAAAACTCCTCCCCGTAGATCGTAGCATCGTCCATCGAGCAAAGCACATAGTCATTCTGCGCAGCTCGGAGGCGCGCTGATTCACCGTAGAGGCGAGGGGTAGCTGTCATATAAAGGCGGCGCAATCCTCGTACATTCGCGTTGTCGTGTATCTTGATAAATTCGCTTTCATCGGCTGAGCCGATTCTTACGCCGGTGGTGCGATGTGCCTCATCGCAGATTATCAAATCGAACACTCCGTAATTGCCATTGGTCAGCTCCAACGTCGTGCGCTGAGCCGCTGTCACCGCATCAATCGATTGGTAAGTGGAAAACACCACCACCATCCCTTTGTGTTTGCGGTATGCCATCAATTGCCGAGCCACCATTCGCGGGTCGGTGCTCGCCGGCAGGGCGAGGTCAACCACGGTGTCTTCGCTGTCATCGCTGTCGTCGGCACTCCGCATCATGCGCGAGGCATGGCTGTCACTGCATATACAGATCGCTTTAATTGGCTTCTTGGCATCAGCCGCCCAAGCGTTAAGCGACTGCCCAAGCAATGCTATCGATGGTACCATAAACAGTACCAGCCCATGATTCTCGAGCAGCGTCTCGGCTATGAGCAGCGAGGTATAGGTCTTTCCCGTGCCGCAGGCCATTATCAATTTGCCGCGCTCATTGCCTTTCTCTATATAGTGAGTATTAGCCTTCGAAATCGCCTCAAGTTGATGGGGAAAAGGCTTTTTCCCTTTGATAAGCGCTTTCTTCCCTTTGAGCCCGTCGTATAGCTTCTTCCAATTCACAGGCGATGTGACCAAATCCACCATCGTGACACGGCTCACCGGAGGATTCTGATTCTTTATAGCCTCTTCGGCATTGCTCCCCCAGTGATGGGTGGTGCTAATCCACATTCGCTGAGCGAACGATGTGGTCTGTAGTGTCTCGTTGTCCTTAAAAGTGCGGCTCGATGTGGCAAGAAACGAATCCACTGCCGGCTTGTCGATTACCGTATCTTCGGCATAGAATTTACACTGTATAGCCCAATAATCGCCGAGCTCAGTCTTGGCCACAAGGTCGATTCCGGTGTCGCCGCCGCCGAAATCTTTACGGCACGGAAAATCTTCCCACAGCCACACCTGCGTGAGGTTGTTGAAGCGTGGGTCGGTGAGTAGCCAGCGCTGCATCAGCCGTTCAAAATCACGGCCTTTCTGCATCTCTGTAAATGACTCACTGCGAAGCTTGGCAAGAACTTCGCGGATGCCATAGTTTATGGCAGGGCTATGGCTTCCCCTCTTGTGATTGATTGGCATTTGGTAGGAGCTTTATAATCTAATCAGTGTAGAGTGTGAAGCATAAAGAAGCGCACCCTTCCGATGATCAGCGTATAGGCCGCTCCTACCACAGATGGCCCCAAAAACGAATCAACAGGAAAGAGCACGCCTATTGGCGACGTTGCTCTCTCGAATTTTCGTTTTTGGAAAGGTATAAAAATGACTTGGTAGGAGCTTTTATACGCTAATATTTCGATAAAGAAACACGTTCTTTAATTCCACGATGTAACTGCAATGTCCGGCTCTCGTGCCATTACGATTGCTCTTGCAAATATAGGTGTTTTTTACTTATGTCGCAAGCCGGCGCGCAACTATTTTCCACCACTGATGGCGGCTGCAATATCTCCTGTCGCCCTTCGCGTATCTATAATGGCTATAGTAACTATAGCGGCTTTGGCCTCGCGCTTTGACAGGGTGAAAATTTTCAAAATGTTTGTTATAGTGAACATATTTTACTATTTTTGCACTCGATAATATGCAATTATGGGAAAGGATACATTCGGAAAGATAATGCCGAAGGCGCTGAACCGAAATCTGCAGATTATGGGTGAGCAGATAAAGTTGGCGCGCAAGCGTAGGCATTTTTCAATGCAAGACATAGCCGATAGAGCGACAGTGACACGGCTGACGGTATCAAAAGTAGAGCGTGGCGACCCAACGGTAGCGATGGGAATATATGCGCGCGTGCTCTATGCGCTAAATCTGGAAAATGATATCTTAAGGCTTGCAGCCGACGACCCTCTGGGGCGACAGCTGCAAGACTCTGAACTGCTGGGAAAATGAAAAGGATAACAGTATACGCTGATTTCGACTTCCTCGCTACTCCGCAAGCTATAGGGACGCTGGGGTACGAGCGCGTGAGGGGTAGGGATCATTTTGAGTTTGAATACTCTCGCCCGTGGCTTGAGAGCCATGGCGGCATACTGCTGAGTGGCGATCTGATGAATGTACCTTCGGTGCAGCATCCTCGTGGCAACGACAGTGTGTTTGGCTTCGTAAAGGATTCTTTTCCTGACCGATGGGGGCGCTTGTTGCTTGACCGGCGCGAGCGGCTTATGGCTCAAGCCGAGCAGAGACCGATGCGCCGACTTACCGACTACGACTACCTGATAGGTATTGAGGACTTGACTCGAATGGGTGGGTTACGCTACAAGGAAGAAACCGGCGATAACTTCATTAATGCAAGTGCGAAATGCCACGTGCCGCCTATTGAAAGCGTTCGAGCCTTATGTGAAGCGTGCAATCGCATTGAGATTGCCGAAGAACGCAGCGAATTGCCTGAGCAACGGTGGCTCGACCAGCTCATCGACCCGGGAAGTTCGCTTGGTGGCGCTCGGCCTAAAGCTAACGTAGTGGATGCCGCCGGCCGGCTATATGTGGCCAAATTTCCATCGAAGAAAGACCTTGAGAATACCGAGCTGATTGAGCATTTCTCGCACCGACTGGCGGCAAAGGCGGGTGTCAATGTGGCCAAAACACGCACTCTGAAAATATCACGAGAACGAGACCTTTTACTATCAGAACGTTTTGATCGCACTGATGATGGCCGCCGCATTCATTTCGCGTCGGCATTGTCGTTGCTTGGTCTTGATGATGGGGCCGGCAGCGGCAGCGGCAACGGCTATCTCGATATAGTAGAATTCATTGTGCGTGGGTGTGCCAATGTAAAGCAGAACCTTCGCGAACTCTATCGCAGAGTCGCATTCAATATAATGTACGGCAACACCGACGATCACTTCCGCAATCACGGGTTTCTGCTCACCCCTAAGGGATGGACACTCTCACCTGCCTACGACATCAATCCCGGGGCAAAGTCTCATCAAAGTCTGCTCATTGACTCGTGGACAGAACGATCCGACATCAACGCTCTGCTCTCCGCAAGTGAAAGCTATATGCTTGAACGGCAGGAGGCAACTGTGATCGTTGAGGAGGCTCGTGATGCGATAAAGGATTGGCGAGAAGTAGCCGTAGAGTTGCAAATGCCGCTCAGCCGGCTTGAATCATATTCTGCGCGCTGGGATAAGCTATAGTAGAATTTTGCGAAATTGTGAGTGGCAGTAGTTAAGCGCAGTGGCTAAGCTATTGCATAAGTGACGGAAAAGTTGTAACTTGCGGTGCTTCAGAAACTAATTAATAGACTAAGAATATATATGGAGAAGAGATTTCACATCGATGAGGAGGCCGACCGCTGTCTGCTTTGCGCCTCGGCGCCATGCCGCGAGGCGTGCAAGAACGGCGACCCGGCCCGAATGCTGCGCGCTGTGCGCTTCGGCAACCAGTCGCTGGCCAAGCGCTGGGTGGCCGACTGCGATGCGGCCGACCTTGCCGCCGCTGAGCAGGCGTGTATCCACTACGACCGTCCTATCCGCATCGCCGAGCTTGCGGCCCGGCTGCCCGAGCCGCCGGCTATCGACGAGGCCGCGTTGCCCGACCTGGGTATCGACTTCTGCGGTATCCACTGCGAGAACCCCTTCTTCCTTGCCTCTTCGGCCGTGTGCACCAACTATGAGATGGTGGCGCGCGCCTTTGATATGGGCTGGGCCGGCGTGTTCTACAAGACGATATGCTTGGGCGAAATCAACGAGGTGTCGCCGCGCTTCGATGCCGTGGGGCTCAACGCTACCGGCGACTTCTACGGCTTCCGCAATATGGAGCAGCTGTCGGAAAACAGCGTCGATGTGGATTTCGACATTCTGAGCCGCCTCAAGCGCGACTATCCGTCGAAGATTGTTGTGGCTTCGATTATGGGACAGACCGAGGAGGAGTGGATTGAGCTGGCAAAGATGGTAGAGAAGGCAGGTGTCGATGCTGTGGAGCTTAACTTCTCGTGCCCGCAGATGCGCTTGGTGGGTATGGGCAGCGACGTGGGCCAAAACCCTGAGTTGGTGCTGTTTTTTACCCATCACGTGAAGCACAATGTGAGTATTCCCGTCATTCCGAAGATGACCCCCAATATCACCCGCATCAACGACCCGGCGATGGCGGCTTTCTACGGGGGTGCCGATGCTATCTCGGCCATCAACACCATCAAGAGTGTGACGATGAACGAGCGTGGCGCCGTGGGCGATAAGAAGACGATATCGGGCTATTCGGGGCGCGCGGTGAAGCCCATCGCCTTGCGCCATATCCTCGATATGGCTCGCAACCGGCATATGAAAGATATAGAGCTGAGCGGCATAGGCGGCATAGAGACGTGGAGCGACGCTCTCGACTTTATCCGCTTGGGCTGCCGCAACGTGCAGGTGTGCACTGCCGTGATGCAGTTCGGCTACCGCCTGATCGACGACCTGACGCTCGGCTTGCGCCATTATATGGCCTCGCGCGGCATCAGCCGCCTCGATGAGCTGGTGGGCGAGGAGGTGCCACGCTTCGTAAGGGCAGGCGACCTCGACCGCGACACAGTGGTGTATCCGGTAATCGACCGCGAGAAGTGCATAGGCTGCGGCCGCTGCCACATCTCGTGTGCCGATGGCGGTCACCAGGCTATAGAGTTCGACTTGGCTACTCGCACGCCTCGCATCAACGGCCACAAGTGTGTGGGCTGCCACCTCTGCCGCCTCGTGTGCCCCTCGGGCGCCATCAGCCAGGCCCGTCGCGTCAAGAAGAAAGCCAAGGCATGACATCGAGCACTGGTTATTTAGATACAGCCAATCTGAAGAGCTATGCTAAGCCCGCGCTTCGCATAGCTCTCTTGGCGGTGGCAATGGTGTGGGCTGCCGTGGCCTTCGCGTCAGGCAGCGGCACGGGCTGGGTGGCCGGAACGGTGGTGACCGAGGCCGAGATGGCCACGCTTCGCGCCGACAGCTGCTTCATTCCTCTCGCTATCGACGCAGCCACCGCGGCGCGAATGCAGGGCAAATCGTACCGCGCCAATCCTCACATCAAGCTCACCGACCTGCGCTATGTGCGGGTGCTGCACTACGGCTTCGACGGCAAGGTGCATCGCGGCGAACTCGTGTGCAACCGCCGCATCGCCTCCGATCTCTGCGCCGTGATGCGAGAGCTCTACGAGGCGCGCTATGAGATAGAGCGGATGGTGCTTATCGACGAGTATGATGCCGACGACGACGCCTCGATGAGCGCCAACAACACCTCGTGTTTCTGCTATCGCAAGACCCCCGGCGGCCGCAAGCTCTCCAATCATGCTCTCGGCCTCGCCATCGACCTCAACCCGCGCTACAACCCCTTCTGCTGGCGCGACCGTAAAGGCAACCGGCGTGTGCAGCCCGACAACGGCCGCGACTATGCCGACCGCTCCAAGCGGTTCGCCCACAAAATCGACCGCACCGACACGGCTTACCGCATCTTCATCAAGCACGGCTTCACCTGGGGCGGCGCGTGGCGCTCCAGCAAAGATTACCAGCATTTCGAGAAGCGCTGACGCTCCTTACTCGTCGGCGATGACTTCCCATCTGCCTCCTTTTGCTCCTCCGATTCTGATTAATTTGCCTTGTTCTCGAGAAAGCCTGATGTAATTCTGTACTGTTGATTGAGAAATGCCCAGAATTGTTGAAAGATCTTTCCTTGAGAGTGAGGGGTCAGAACTAAGAAGCTTCAACATTCTATCTTGAATTTTCTGATTACTTTTCTGATTACTTTTCTGATTACCTTTCTGATTACTTTTTGATGGTAGGAAATAGGTTACGGTTGAATAGAGCAAACTAGTTTCAAATGTGACGTCGTTACCTGTCAATTCTTTCCATTTGGCGATTTTGTCAATGCCATAGCCGGCATTTTCCGACAATCTTGCATAACGGAATAGGTTGATAATCGTCGGGTTTCGCGGCAACGACACGTTGCGCGCTTTCACCTCGTCAATACCAACTATAAATGTGCCGGGGTTTTGGAACTCAATGCGGTTGCCAAACACTCGGTCTCCCAAACGCTTTTGGGCAGTTCGGACTTCGCTTGTTTGCACTCAAAGTCCTCCCATTCTATATCGTGCAGTCTCTGAAGTAATTCTTCCTTAGTCATAATACCAATGTCTTGACTGCAAAAGTAATCAAAAAATCTAACCTTTCGTTACTCGTTAATCTGTAATCGTAATTCATTTTAGAGATGAGGTCGATTAAAAATTCGATTTGTGAGGTATGCTGCACATTGGCGGCCGTCTTGCTCCTCTCAAGGTACAATACAAACAAACTTGCTCTATGCACTTACTTCGTTGGTAGGTTGATGGCAGGCTGGAGTATGATTACTGGGGCGGCGCGTGGCGCTCCAGCAAAGATTACCAGCACTTCGAGAAGCGCTGACGCTCCTTACTCGTCGGCGTCGTCCTCGCCGTCGTCGTCGAGGAAGTCGAAGTCGTAGAAGGCGGCATCGGTGAATGCTGCCAGCTCGCGGCCCTCTTTCTTGGTGGGGCGCCCTTCGCCCTTGCGCCGGTTGATGAAGCCGCTGATGCGTGCCATCTCCAGGATTTCGTACTGTTCGGGCGGCGTGACGTTGCGCAGCAGGGTGGGCACCAGCTTGGCCCCCACGCGATTGTTCGACAGCCCTACCACCTCGAGCGAGAGCGTGATGGGCGGCTTGCGCACCTCGATGGTCTCGCCCGCCTTGATGGTGTGGGAGGGTTTGACAGCCACGCCCTTGATGGTGACGCGCCCGTTTTTGCAGGCGTTGGTGGCCAGGGAGCGCGTCTTAAACACGCGTGTGGCCCAGAGCCATTTATCGATACGTTCCTCTTGTAGTCCCATTGATGTGTTATCCTATTATTCGGTTAATCTGCCGCTCGGTGGCTTGCGGCAGCTTGGCGGTGAGATATTGCTGAAGCCATTGCCGCGACTCCTCTGGCGAGCAGTCCACGGCCATTCGCTCCGGGCCGAAGAAGGCTTCGGGGGTGCAGTAGCGCGCCACGCCCCAGCCGTAGCGCTTGCCGAAGCGGTCGAAGGAGTATTCGAAATCAGCGGTGACGAGGCGGCACGACATCTGCAGCCGCGTGATGGCCGTGTCGAACCCCTCGCGGGGCCGTGCCGCCTTGTCGCGCCCGGTGTAGCCGCACAGCCGCTTCACCTCCTTCGATAGCAGCGATTCGCTATGCGCGATGGCGTCGAGTATCAGCTGCTCGGTGGGGCTCAGCGGCAGCGTCGAGCGCCGGTAATTGGCGAAGTGAGGGAAGCACTTCATAGAGATGAAGCACGCTTTGTTGAGGTAAAACTTGCCGTAGGCGCAGTCGCCGTCGAGAATCACCGGCCCTTTCCATTCCCACACGCCGAGGCTCTCGCTGTCGTCGGGGAACCACAGCGCCGGCGGCGTTATCTCGGCCAGCGAGAAGCCCGGTATCTCGCCTCGGAAGAAGGGCAGAAACCCTTGCTCCTTCACGCGCTCTATTATGTCGTAGTAATTGCGTATCATCGTAAAATGCTCGCGCCTCGATTAGCGCATCACAAATTTACGGAATAATTTGCATTATTTGGAATAGTGTGCTAAATTTGTGGGTGTGCTTTTTAAACCTCAATTACTTTAACTAAATCATTATTACCCGATGAAACGACTACTGATTATCGCCATCGTGCTTGCCGGCACCGTAGCGGCCCAGGCCGGCGACCTGAATATGATGGCGTATGTGTACGACACCTCTCCCACCAATCTACGCGAGACCCCCGGCGGCAAGGTCGCCTATGTGCTGCCCACGGAGTGCCACTATGTGCTGACCTTCGACGAGGTGCGCAACGGCTGGTGGAGCATCTGCTGGGTCAATGAAGTGGAGACCGATGTGGCGCCGCGGCTCTTCGGCTCTTCGACCGGCCGCTACTGGATTCACTACTCGGTGCTCGGCCTCGAGACCCGCAACTACGGTGGCCGCGCGCTCCCGCTTCGCGCCAAGCCGAGCAAGAGCGCCAAGGCGGTTACCACGCTCCGCAGCTCGCAGGTGGTGCACCCTATGGATCGCTCCGGCGAGTGGGTGAAGGTGAAGACGCTGAGCGGAAAGGTGGGCTGGCTGCCCGAGTGGGAGC
>CAMHGU010000006.1 GCA_946184715.1 uncultured bacterium
CTCAGAAGTCTCAAAAGTCTCAGAGGTCTTAGCCAAGCGACAAAGCGAGGGCAGCCACTTGGCGGTGGCTGCCCTCTCGAAGTATTATGGGTTAAGAGAATCGCTTAGTCGGCGAGCTCTTCGTGCTCTTGGAGCTGGCTGAGACGCGCGGCCTCGGCCTCTTCTTCGTTGACCACGATAAGCTTTTCGTACTCGCGCAGACCGGTACCTGCGGGAATGAGGTGACCGGTGATGACGTTCTCCTTCATACCCTCGAGCGTATCGACCTTGCCGTTGATGGCGGCGTCGTTGAGCACCTTGGTAGTCTCCTGGAAGGAGGCTGCCGACATGAAGCTCGACGTCTGCAGCGCGGCCTTGGTGATACCCTGGAGTATCTGCTCGGAGGTGGCGGGCACGGCGTCGCGGGTGACGATAAGCTTCTTGTCCTTGCGCTTGAGGATGGAGTTCTCATCGCGGAGCTTGCGCGTGGTGATTATCTGGCCGGGCTGTACGTTCTCGCAGTCGCCGGCATCGACCACCACCTTCTTGTTCCAAATGCGGTCGTTCTCGTCCTGGAATTCGCGCTTGTCCACAATCTGCTGCTCGAGGAAGCGGGTGTCGCCCGGATCGAGGATATTGACCTTGCGCATCATCTGGCGCACAATCACCTCGAAGTGCTTGTCGTTGATCTTCACGCCCTGTGCGCGATATACGCCCTGCACCTCATTGACGATATAATCCTGCACGGCTGTGGGGCCTTTGATGTTGAGGATATCGGTGGGGGTGACAGCGCCGTCGGAGAGCGGAGTGCCGGCACGCACGGAGTCTTGCTCAAGCACGAGAATCTGCTTGGAGAGCGGCACGAGATAACGCTTCTCTTCGCCGAGGCGCGAGGTGACGATAATCTCGCGATTGCCTCGCTTGATCTTGCCGAAGCTTACGGTACCGTCGATTTCCGACACGATGGCGGGGTTGGACGGGTTGCGGGCTTCGAACAGCTCGGTGACGCGAGGCAGACCGCCGGTGATATCGCCGGCGCCGCCGGTGGAGCGCGGTATCTTCACAAATACCTCGCCGGGCTTAATCTCCTTGTCCTCCTCGAAGATGAGGTGGGCGTTGACGGGGAGCGAATAGGTCTTGAGCACCTGCCCGTTCTTATCGATAATCTGAGCCTCGGGCACGCGGGTGCGGTCCTTCGACTCGGTGATGATTTTCTCCTGCATACCGGTGGTCTCGTCGTTATCTACACGGTAGGTGACACCTTCGGCGAGGTTCTCGTAGTGAATGCGGCCCTCAACTTCGCACACGATAACTGCGTTGAAGGGGTCCCACTCGCTGATGAGGTCGCCTTTCTTGACGGTGTCGCCGTCCTTCTTGTAGAGCTTGGAGCCGTAGGTGATGGGGGCTGTGGTGAGCACCATCTGGGTGTTGGGGTTGATGATTTGCATCTCGGCCAATCGACCCACTACCACTTGGCAATCGCCGGCATCGACGGTGCGGAGCTCGTCGATGCGGAGGATACCGTCGTGGCGCGACTCGAGCTTCGACACGGCAGCGATATTGGAAGCCACACCACCTACGTGGAACGTACGCAGTGTAAGCTGAGTACCGGGCTCACCAATCGACTGGGCGGCGATGACGCCTACAGCCTCGCCCTTCTGCACCATACGGTTGTTGGCAAGGTTGCGGCCGTAGCACTTGGCGCACACGCCCTTCTTGGCTTCGCAAGTGAGGACCGAGCGAATCTCCACCTGCTCTATCGACGAGTTGTTGATGCGCTCGGCGGCGGCATCGGTAATCTCTTCGCCGGCTTCGACGATGACCTCGTTGGTCTCGGGGTCGATGACGTCGTGAACCGACACGCGGCCGAGGATACGCTCGCCGAGGGTGGCTACCACGTTCTCGTTGTTCTTCACCTCGGTGCAGATGAGGCCGCGGAGGGTGCCGCAGTCTTCCTCGGTGACAATCACGTCGTGGGCCACATCCACCAGACGGCGGGTGAGGTAACCGGCGTCGGCCGTCTTGAGGGCGGTATCGGCCAGACCCTTACGGGCACCGTGCGACGAGATGAAGTACTCGAGCACCGAGAGGCCTTCCTTGAAGTTGGCGAGGATAGGGTTCTCGATGATTTGGCCGCCTTCGGCACCACTCTTCTGAGGCTTGGCGATAAGGCCACGCATACCGGAGAGCTGACGAATCTGGTCGCGCGAACCGCGGGCGCCCGAGTCGAGCATCATAAATACTGAGTTGAAGCCCTTCTGGTCCTCCGAGATCTCCTTCATCAGGGTGTCGGTAAGGTCGGCGTTGACGTGCGTCCAGATATCGATAATCTGATTGTAGCGCTCGGTGTTGGTGATGAAACCCATATTGTAGTTGTTCATCACTTGGTCAACCTCTTCGTAGCCCTTGTTGACGATCTCCTCCTTAGCGGCAGGAATGATGACGTCGCCGAGGTTGAACGAGAGGCCGCCCTTGAATGCCATGAGGTAGCCGAGGTTCTTGATGTCGTCGAGGAACTGGGCGGAGCGTGTCACACCGCAGGCCTTGATGACGCGGCCTATGATGTCGCGGAGCGACTTCTTGGTAATCAGCTCGTTGACGTAGCCTATCTCGTCGGGGATATACTGGTTGACCATCAGTCGACCCATCGAAGTGCCCTTGAGGAGCACCTCGGTGAGGTTGCCGTCGGCATCGAGGTCCTTCACGCGCACATTGATGGGAGCGTGGAGGGTGATTTTGCCCTCGTTGTAGGCAATCTCAGCCTCTTCCTGGCCGTAGAACGTCAGGCCTTCGCCCTTATCGCCGGAGCGGAGCTTGGAGATGTAGTACAGACCGAGCACCATATCCTGCGAAGGCACGGTGATAGGCGCGCCGTTGGCGGGATTGAGGATGTTGTGGGCGCCGAGCATCAGCATCTGGGCCTCGAGGATAGCCTCATTGCCCAGGGGCAGATGGACGGCCATCTGGTCACCGTCGAAGTCGGCATTGAATGCCGTACAAGCGAGGGGGTGGAGCTGGATAGCCTTGCCCTCAATCATCTTGGGCTGGAAGGCCTGAATACCGAGGCGGTGGAGTGTCGGGGCGCGGTTGAGGAGCACGGGATGACCCTTCATCACGTATTCGAGAATGTCCCATACGACGGGCTCCTTGCGGTCAACGATGCGCTTGGCGCTCTTCACGGTCTTCACGATACCGCGCTCTATGAGCTTGCGGATTATGAAAGGCTTGTAGAGCTCGGCGGCCATATCCTTAGGCAGACCGCACTCGTGCATCTTCAGCTCGGGGCCTACCACAATCACGGAGCGGGCCGAGTAGTCGACGCGCTTACCGAGAAGGTTCTGGCGGAAACGGCCTTGCTTACCCTTAAGGCTATCGGAGAGCGACTTGAGGGGGCGATTGGCGTCGGTCTTGACGGCGCTCGACTTGCGGGAGTTGTCGAGGAGCGAATCGACGGCTTCCTGGAGCATACGCTTCTCGTTGCGAAGGATTACTTCGGGAGCCTTGATCTCGATAAGCTTCTTAAGACGGTTGTTGCGAATGATGACGCGGCGATAGAGGTCGTTGAGGTCGCTCGTGGCGAAACGGCCGCCATCGAGGGGCACCAGCGGGCGCAGGTCGGGCGGTATCACGGGCACAATCTTGAGAATCATCCACTCGGGGCGATTGCGCGAGGCCGAGGCGCGGAACGATTCCACCACCTGGAGGCGCTTGAGAGCCTCGGTGCGGCGCTGCTGCGAGCCGTCCTTGCCGGCGCGGTCGCGAAGCTCATAGGAGAGAGCGTCGAGGTCGAGCTCACACAAGAGCTGATAGATGGCCTCGGCACCCATCTTGGCGATGAACTTATCGGGGTCGCTGTCGTCGAGCTGCTGGTTGCCTTCGGGGAGCTTGTCGAGAATCTCGAGATACTCTTCCTCAGCGAGGAGGTCGAGCTTCTCAAGCTCATCTTTCATCACACCGGGCTGCACCACGATGTAACGCTCGTAGTAGATTACCTGGTCGAGCTTCTTGGTGGGGAGGCCCAGCAGGTAACCTATCTTATTGGGGAGCGAGCGGAAGTACCAGATATGAGCCACGGGCACCACGAGGTGAATGTGGCCCATACGCTCGCGGCGCACTTTCTTCTCGGTGACTTCCACACCGCAATGGTCGCAGACGATGCCTTTGTAGCGGATACGCTTGTACTTGCCGCAGTGGCACTCGTAGTCCTTGACAGGACCGAAGATGCGCTCGCAGAACAAGCCGTCGCGCTCAGGCTTGTAGGTGCGGTAGTTGATGGTTTCGGGCTTGAGCACCTCACCATACGACTGCTCGAGAATCTCATCGGGCGAAGCCAGACCGATCGAAATCTTGGTAAAGTTGTTCTTTACTCTATTGTCTTTTCTGAAAGGCATAAATTAAGTCAGGTATGTTACCGGTGGCGGTGCCTCGGCGGCCTTGCGGGCGCGCCGAGGGTGGCCATCGTAGGGTTGTTACTCTAAGTTGATGCTTAAGCCCAGACCGCGGAGCTCGTGGAGCAGCACGTTGAGCGATTCGGGAATGCCTGCCGGGGGCATGGGGTCGCCTTTGACGATTGCCTCATAGGCCTTGCTGCGGCCCGTGACATCGTCACTCTTGATGGTGAGTATCTCCTGGAGGATATGCGACGCGCCGAAAGCTTCGAGCGCCCACACCTCCATCTCGCCGAAGCGCTGGCCACCGAATTGTGCCTTACCGCCGAGCGGCTGCTGGGTGATAAGCGAGTAGGGGCCTATGCTGCGGGCGTGCATCTTGTCTTCAACCATGTGGCCGAGCTTGAGCATATAGGTTACGCCCACGGTGGCCGGCTGGTCGAAGCGCTCGCCGGTGCCGCCATCGTAGAGATAGGTCTTGCCGTAGCGCGGGAGACCGGCCTTGTCGGTCCACTCATTGAGGTCGTCGAGCGAGGCGCCGTCGAAAATCGGGGTGGCAAACTTGGTGCCGAGCTCGCGTCCGGCCCAGCCGAGGACTGCCTCGAAAATCTGGCCGATGTTCATACGCGAAGGCACGCCGAGGGGGTTGAGCACGATATCGACGGGGGTGCCATCGGCGAGGAAGGGCATGTCTTCCTTGCGCACCACGCGCGATACAATACCCTTGTTGCCGTGGCGACCTGCCATCTTATCGCCCACGCCTATCTTGCGCTTCTTGGCGATATACACCTTGGCGAGCTGAATGATGCCCGAAGGCAGCTCGTCGCCTATCGAGATGTCAAACTTGCGGCGGCGCAGCTCAGCGTCGATCTCCTTCGACTTGCGCAGATAGTTGACCACGGTGGCTCGTATCATATCGTTGGTGTGAGCGTCCTTGGTCCACTTGCTGAGGTTGAGCGAGCCGTATTCGAGCGAGCGGAGCACGCTCTCGGTGAATTTGGCCTGCTTGGGAACGATGTCGCTGCCCATAAAGTCCTTCACGCCTTGCGAAGTCTTGCCCTGGGTGATGGTCAGAAGCTTGCTGATGAGGATGTCCTTGAGGTCGTCCTGCTTCTTCTGATACTCTTCGTCGAGCTTGGGCAGAAGAGCGTTGGCCGCCTTCTTGGTGGTCTTGGTCTTCATAGCGCGCGAGAAGAGACGCGAGCCTATCACCACGCCCTTGAGCGAGGGCGAAGCCTTGAGCGAAGCGTCCTTGACGTCGCCGGCCTTGTCGCCGAAGATGGCGCGCAGAAGTTTCTCCTCGGGGGTCGGGTCGGATTCGCCCTTCGGGGTAATCTTACCGATGAGGATATCGCCGGGCACCACGTGGGCACCTACGCGGATGATACCGCGCTCGTCGAGGTCCTTGGTGGCGTCTTCGCTCACGTTGGGAATGTCCGACGTCAGCTCTTCGAGGCCGCGCTTGGTTTCGCGCACCTCAAGCGAGTACTCGTCAACGTGGACCGAGGTGAGGATATCTTCGGCCACCATACGCTCGTTGAGCACGATGGCGTCCTCATAGTTGTAACCCTTCCAGGGCATATATGCCACCTTGAGGTTGCGACCGAGGGCGAGCTCGCCATTCTCGGTGGAGTAACCTTCGGTGAGGATAGTACCTTTCTCCACACGGTCGCCCTTGTTGCAGATGGGGCGAAGGTCGATGGTGGTGCTTTGGTTGGTCTTGCGGAATTTCGGTATCTTGTACACCTTGAGCGCGTCCTCGAAGCTTACGAACTCCTCATCGGGAGTGCGGTCGTAGCGGATGTGAATCTCGGCGGCGTCAACATATTCCACGGTGCCGGGTCCTTCGGCCATAATCTGGGTGCGCGAGTCGCGGATAAGCTGGGCCTCGAGGCCGGTACCAACGATGGGGGCTTCGCTGCGGAGCAGCGGCACTGCCTGGCGCATCATGTTAGAGCCCATGAGCGCGCGGTTGGCATCGTCGTGCTCAAGGAACGGGATAAGAGCCGCGGCTATCGAGGCAATCTGCGAGGGCGAAACGTCCATCAGCTGCACCTCGCTGGGGGCCACGATGGGGAAGTCGGCGTCGAGGCGTGCCTTGACGCGGTTGCGAATGAAGGTGCCGTCGTCGCGAAGCGGCGCGTTGCCCTGCGCTATCACCTTGCCCTCTTCCACTTCGGCTGCCATATACTCCACGTTGTCGTTGTTGAGGTCCACTTTGGCGTCGGCCACGTGGCGATACGGGGTCTCGATGAAGCCGAGGTTGTTGATCTTGGCAAAGATACAAAGTGAGGAGATAAGGCCGATGTTGGGGCCTTCAGGGGTCTCAATAGGGCAGAGACGGCCGTAGTGAGTATAGTGCACGTCGCGCACCTCAAAGCCGGCACGCTCGCGCGACAGACCACCGGGGCCAAGGGCCGACATACGACGCTTGTGGGTCATCTCGGCCAGAGGATTAGTCTGGTCCATAAACTGCGACAACGCGTTGGTGCCGAAGTAGGAGTTGATGACCGACGAGATAGTCTTGGCGTTGATAAGGTCGGTGGGGGTGAATACCTCATTGTCGCGCACGTTCATACGCTCGCGGATAGTACGCGACATGCGTGCGAGGCCTACGCCGAACTGGTTGTAGAGCTGCTCGCCCACGGTGCGCACGCGGCGGTTGCTGAGGTGGTCGATATCATCCACCTCGGCCTGTGAGTTGATCAGGCGGATAAGGTGCTTGATGATCTCGACAATATCGTTCTTGGTGAGCACGCGCACGGTGTCGGGGGTGCCGGGGTTGAGCTTCTTGTTGATACGGAAGCGTCCCACTTCGCCCAGGTCGTAACGCTTCTCCGAGAAGAAGAGGTTAGTGATGACCTCGCGTGCCGACGCATCATCCGGCGGCTCCGCGCTGCGCAGCTGTCGGTAGATGTAAGTGATAGCCTCACGCTCGGAGTTGCTGGGGTCCTTGCTGAGGGTGTTGAAAATGATGCCGTAGTCACCCACCACGGCGTCTTCCTTGAGTAGCTCAATGGTGGTGACGCCCGAGTCGATGATGGCTTGAATATTGTCCTCGCTGATTACGCATTCGCGCTCGGCGATGATTTCGATACGGTCGATGGTGGTAACCTCGCCGGTATCGGCATCCACAAAGTCTTCAGTCTTTGTCTTGATGACGCGGGCGGCGAGCTTACGCCCTATGGCTTTCTTCAGATTGGTCTTGGTGACCTTGAGGTCCTCGGCAAGGCCGAACACCTTCACAATGTCGTTGTCGGTCTCAAGCCCTACGGCGCGAAGAAGTGTGGTCACGGGGAGCTTCTTCTTGCGGTCGATGTAGGCGTACATCACGTTGTTGATGTCGGTGGCAAATTCAATCCAGGAGCCACGGAACGGGATGATACGGGCCGAATAGAGCTTGGTGCCGTTGGTGTGGAGGTTCTGACCGAAGAACACGCCCGGCGAGCGGTGAAGCTGCGACACTACTACGCGCTCAGCACCGTTGATGACAAACGTGCCCTTGTCGGTCATATACGGGATAGGACCGAGATACACGTCCTGAACCACCGTGGCGAAGTCTTCGTGGTCGGGGTCGGTACAGTAGAGTTTAAGTTTGGCCTTGAGAGGCACACTGTAGGTAAGGCCACGCTCTAAGCACTCGTCGATGGTGTAGCGCGGCGGGTCAATGTAGTAGTCGAGAAACTCAAGCACGAAGTTGTTGCGGGTGTCGGCAATGGGAAAATTCTCGGCAAACACCTTGTAGAGACCTTCGTTCTTGCGCTTTTCGGTAGGGGTGTCAAGCTGCAGGAAGTCGCGAAACGATTTGAGCTGCACTTCCAGGAAATCCGGATACGGGAGCGGATTCTTGACTGTAGCGAAATTGACGCGTGATTGATCTAAAGAAACTGCCATTTTGAAAAATTAAGTGAACTCCGTAAGTAAGAATAACGCAAGAAAGGTTAAGAATCATCTCAGAGAGAGATTCTTAACCTAAGTACCTGATTAACAGGCCGTATTATTTGAGTTCGACTTCAGCGCCTGCTTCTTCGAGCTGTTTCTTCAGACCCTCAGCGTCGGCTTTAGCCAAACCTTCCTTGATAACGCCGGGGGCGTTGTCTACGAGCTCCTTAGCTTCCTTGAGGCCAAGGCCGGTGAGTTCCTTCACGAGCTTCACGATAGCGAGCTTGCTAGCGCCGGCGCTCTTGAGGACTACGTCGAAGTTGGTCTTTTCCTCTTCAGCGGGTGCGCCTGCGGCGGGGCCGGCTGCTACAGCTACAGCAGCTGCGGCGGGCTCAATGCCGTATTCGTCCTTGAGGATTTGAGCGAGTTCGTTAACTTCCTTCACGGTGAGGTTAACCAGTTGTTCTGCAAAAGCTTTTAAATCTGCCATTTTAGTATGATTTAATTGATTGTTTGTTTTTGAATTTGATGAATTTTATCGCTTCGAAAGCGTTTCAAGCACGCCGTGAATCTTGTTGCCGGCAGCACCTTGGAGGCCGGAGATGACGTTCTTGGCCGGCGACTGGAGAAGTGCCACGATGTCGGCAATAAGCTCGTTCTTGCTCTTCAGAGCGGCGAGAGCGTCGAGCTGGTCGGCGCCGTACACGCACTCTTCCACGAGGGCAGCCTTCAGAGCGGGAATCTCTTCGCCCTTACCCACTACCTTCTTGATGAGCTTAGCCGGAGCGTTGCCCACATTGCTGAGCATCAGCGAGGTGCTACCCTTAAGGGCATCGTAGAGACCCGAGTAGTCCACATCGCTCTGCTCCATCGCCTTCTTCAGAAGGGTGTTTTTCACAACCATCAGCTTCACTTCGCTCTTGAAGCACTCGCGGCGAAGCGCGGAGGTCTTCTCGGCGTTGAGACCGGTGGTCTGCACAAGATACAGTGCGGAATATTGCTTGAGGGTATCGGCAATCTTACCGATTACTAATTCTTTATCTTCCTTTCTCATCGTAGTGTCAGTTTTAGATTATTCGACGAGTGACTTCGGATCAACCTTGACACCGGCACTCATAGTACTTGAAAGATATATGCTCTTGAGGTATGTACCCTTAGCGGTGGCAGGTTTCAGCTTCACGAGAGTGTCGATAAACACCTTAGCGTTCTCTTTGATTTTCTCAGCGTCGAATGATACCTTGCCTATCGAGGCGTGTACGATACCGTTCTTGTCGACCTTGAAGTCGATCTTACCTTGTTTCACTTCTTTGACGGCTTTGGCCACATCCATAGTCACGGTGCCGCTCTTGGGGTTAGGCATAAGGCCACGGGGACCGAGTATGCGACCCAAAGCACCGATCTTACCCATGTTGGCCGGCTGCGTGATGATTACGTCAACGTCGGTCCAACCGCCTTTGATCTTCTCAACATACTCGTCGAGGCCTACATAGTCGGCACCGGCGGCTTGAGCAGCTTCGGCAGCTTCGCCTTGGCACAGAGCAAGCACGCGTACGGTCTTGCCGGTGCCGTTAGGGAGAGAAACGACGCCACGCACCATCTGGTCAGCTTTGCGCGGGTTTACACCCAGGCGCACGTCGATATCAAGCGAAGCATCGAATTTCGTGAAAGTAATCTCCTTCACCTTTTCTGCAGCTTCCTTAAGAGTGTAAGTCTTCCCAGCTTCAATCTTGGCGGCCGCTAACTTTTGATTTTTTGTCAGTTTACTCATCTTAATTGAAGTTTAAATGTTTTCAGGGAATGTACCCTTTACAGTGATACCCATGCTTCTGGCTGTACCTGCGACCATTCGCATAGCCGAGGGCAAAGTAAAACAGTTCAAATCCGGCATTTTGTCGGCAGCAATAGCCTGTACTTGCTCCCAAGTGATTGAAGCCACCTTCTTGCGGTTAGGCTCGGCTGAGCCACCCTTTACCTTGGCTGCTTCCAGGAGCTGTACTGCCACCGGCGGAGTCTTGACTACGAAGTCAAAGCTCTTATCGGTGTAGTAAGTGATAACGACAGGCAACACCTTGCCAGCCTTATCCTGCGTACGGGCATTGAATTGCTTGCAAAAATCCATAATGTTGATACCCTTAGAACCCAGAGCAGGGCCTACTGGCGGCGAAGGATTTGCGGCTCCGCCTTTAATCTGCAATTTGATCTGTCCAGCAATTTCTTTAGCCATGATGATTCGGTTTAATTTAGTTTGTTCACACTGCGTCGATGCACACTATGCGGTATAGCAGGCAACGTAACATTTGCCCTCCCGCACATTATGCTTCGCGCTCCACTTGCGAGTATTCCAACTCAAGAGGGGTCCGTCGACCGAAGATTTTCACTATCACTTTCAGCTTGCGCTTCTCGTGATACACCTCTTCTATCTCACCGTCGAAACCGCTGAACGGGCCTGTGTTGACCTTAACGTTCTCGCCCACGATGTACTCGTCGGCGATGTCGTTAGCGTAAGAGATTTCGTCGGCAGCTCCAAGCATCCGGGTCACCTCAGCAGGGCGGAGCGGTTCGGGAACGCACTCTTTGCCCTTCTTGCCGAGAAAGTCGATGACGTTGGTCGTGTTGCGCAGCTCGTGAATCACTTCACCGGTGAGTATGGCCTCCACGAATACATAACCCGAATAGAGGTTACGCTCCTTGATGACCTTCTTGCCGTTGCGAGCCACGTAAACCTTCTCAGTGGGGATAAGCACTTGGCTGACGTACTTGCCAAGCTCGGTGTTTTTAATCGCTGCGTCGAGCAGCTCTTTCACTTTTGCTTCCTTGCCTGATATGGCGCGAAGCACATACCATCCTTTCTTTACGTCGGCCATTTTGCTTTTCGTTGCTTGAGAGTTAGTTGTGATTAAGAATCGATGCCGATTATCAACCCAGAGAGTAGATAAACTGCATTAGGTGCTCAAAAACCTGGTCGATGACCAATATGACGAGAGCTAAAATGATGGAAGCAATCATAACTATCGTCGTGCTGTTGAGCAGCTGGCTCTTAGTGGGCCAAGAAACCTTATACATCAATTCGTTATAAGATTCCTCGATGCTCGTAAGTAGTTTTAATTTCTTCATTTTAATAGTAAAAATTGGCACGGGAAGTAAGACTCGAACTCACGACCCTCGGTTTTGGAGACCGATGCTCTACCAACTGAGCTATTCCCGTGTATAAGGTAGGTCGTCGAAAAGTGGCGACCTACCTTGTAAGATATCTTTATAATCCGGAGCTGTTGCCGTTGTCCCTGAGGGCGCTTCGGCCAGCCCTACGCGGGGGATTAGTCGTCGATAATCTCAGTGATCTGACCGGAACCTACGGTGCGGCCACCTTCACGGATTGCGAAGCGCAGACCGAGGTCGCAAGCGACGGGAGTGATGAGCTTCACTTCGATCTGTACGTGGTCACCGGGCATTACCATCTCAACGCCTTCGGGAAGAGTGATCTCACCGGTTACATCGAGCGTACGGATGTAGAACTGCGGACGATAGTGGTTGCGGAACGGGGTGTGACGGCCACCTTCTTCCTTCTTGAGCACGTAGATCTGTGCCTTGAAGTGATCGTGAGGCTTAACCATACCCGGGTGGCAGATAACCATACCGCGCTTGATTTCGTTCTTGTCAATACCGCGGAGGAGGAGACCTACGTTATCACCGGCTTCACCCTCATCAAGAATCTTGCGGAACATCTCAACACCGGTAACAACCGACTTGAGGTTGGCGCCAAGACCGAGGATTTGAACTTCGTCGCTCACCTTTACGCGACCGGCTTCGATACGACCGGTAGCAACGGTACCACGACCAGTGATCGAGAACACGTCCTCAACAGGCATAAGGAAGGGCTTATCAACATCGCGGGGAGGAAGCGGAATCCACTCGTCAACAGCAGCCATAAGCTCAAGCACCTTAGCTTCCCACTTGGGCTCGCCATTGAGGGCACCGAGAGCCGAACCGCGGATGATAGGAGTATTGTCGCCATCGTAGTCATAGGCAGCGAGAAGGTCGCGCATCTCCATTTCTACGAGCTCAAGCATCTCTTCGTCATCAACCATATCGCACTTGTTGAGGAACACAACGAGGCGAGGCACGTTCACCTGGCGGGCGAGAAGAATGTGCTCACGAGTCTGGGGCATAGGACCATCAGTAGCGGCAACCACGATGATAGCGCCGTCCATCTGAGCTGCACCAGTTACCATGTTCTTCACGTAGTCGGCGTGTCCGGGGCAGTCAACGTGAGCGTAGTGACGATTTTCAGTCTCGTACTCTACGTGGGCGGTGTTAATAGTAATACCACGCTCTTTCTCTTCGGGAGCGTTATCAATCTGGTCGAACGACTTAATCTCCTGCTTGGAGATACCACGCTCGCTGAGCACCTTAGTGATAGCGGCGGTGAGAGTAGTCTTACCGTGGTCAACGTGACCGATGGTACCGATGTTCACATGCGGTTTCGTTCTTTCGAATTTCTCTTTTGCCATAACTTTGTCTAACGTTTTATTAAATTGTTCAAATTTTGGAGCCGATGGCGGGATTTGAACCCGCGACCTCTTCCTTACCAAGGAAGTGCTCTACCCCTGAGCTACATAGGCATAATGTTTTGTGGGCACTGATGGATTCGAACCACCGAAGGCGTAAGCCAGCAGATTTACAGTCTGCCCCATTTGGCCACTCTGGAAAGTACCCGTTGTCATCATTTTGAGCCTCTTGTCGGATTCGAACCAACGACCCCGAGATTACAAATCACGTGCTCTGGCCAACTGAGCTAAAGAGGCGCTCGGTGTCACCGACGAAAAGCACTCGCCGAAAACGTGTGCAAATTTAGACATTATTTTTTTACCACCAAAATATTGCTGCCATTTTTTTCAAAAATAGGGCAAAAATAGTTCATTCGGGGCGTGGAGCGGTGCCGGAAGCGGCGGTTCGGGCCTTGCCGCGGGCGGCGAGGCGGCGCGAGGGTCACGGATTGTAGAGGTCGGTGCAGCGGTAGGCGAGCACTTGCTGCGCCGATTCGTAGGCCGCGCGCGCCGGCGAGTGTGGGTCGAGGTCGAGGGCCGCGAGGTAGTCGGTCATAGCCTCCCGCCACCGGTCGAGGCTCCGGTAGGCGTTGCCGCGCATATAGAGCGCCTCGGCATCGGCCGGATGGCGCGCCAGGTGCTCCGCGAGCCGCTCCACCACGCTGCCGGCATCGGGCAGCGTCTTGAGCTCTTGTCGTAACGTTTCGTCCATTTCGATTGCTATATTCTATGGAGCAAAGATAGCTCATAGCTGCCGGAGTTCAAAATTTTCTTGCGTATAAGCCGCATCTGTATTATCTTTGCATTATATATTATATATAAGGTGACAATGACGACGTATCTCGTTACAGGCGGAGCCGGATTTATCGGCTCGAATTTTGTGAAGCATCTGCTTGAGAGCTACCCCGCGGGCGAGCTCCGCATAGTGGTGGTCGATGCCCTTACCTACGCCGGCAATCTGGCCACGCTGCGCGATGAGCTGGCCCGGCCCGACTTCGAATTTGTGAAGGCCGACATCGGCAATCAGGCCTTGATGCAGGAGCTGATCGATAGCCGCGACGTGGACTACGTGGTCAACTTCGCCGCCGAGAGCCACGTGGACCGCAGCATCAGCGAGCCACGCCTGTTTCTCACCACCAACGTGCTCGGCACCCAATCGCTGCTCGAGGCCGCCCGCGCCGCATGGCTCACCGGCAAAGGCCCCGACGGCAAGCCGCAGTATAAGCCGGGCAAGAAGTTCCTGCAGATTTCGACCGACGAGGTGTACGGCTCCCTGCCGCGCGACTACTCCGAGCCGCAACCGTTAGAGCTCGATGAGCGCGTGCGCGCGATTGTGGGACAAGGGCGCGAGCGCATCATCACCTACGGCCGCGACAGCTTCACCGAGGAGCATCGCATCAGCCCCCGCTCGCCCTACTCCGCCGCCAAGGCCTCGGCCGATATGATTGCGATGGCCTACCATCACACCTACGGGCTGCCGGTGTGCGTCACCCGCTGCAGCAACAACTACGGCCCTTACCACTTCCCCGAGAAGCTCATTCCGCTCATCATCTGCAACGTGCTCGCCGGGCGCAAGATTCCGGTATATGGCCGCGGCGAGAACGTGCGCGACTGGCTCTACGTCACCGACCACGCCCGCGCCATCGACCTCGTGCTGCGCCGAGGGCGCGCCGGCCAGGTGTACAACATAGGCGGATTTAACGAAGAGAGCAACATCAACATCGTGCGCACGGTCATCGCTACGCTGCGCGAACTGCTGACTGCCAACGAGGCCTATCGCAGCGCGCTCCGCATCCCGCTCGAGCAGGTAAGCGAGGAGCTGATTACCTACGTCACCGACCGCCCCGGCCACGATATGCGCTACGCCATCAACCCCACCAAGATAGCCACCGAGCTGGGCTGGTATCCCGCCACGCCATTCACCGAGGGCATACGCCTGACGGTGAAATGGTATCTTGAGAACCAGGACTGGGTGGCCAACGTGCTCTCGGGCGACTATATGAACTACTACCACGAAATGTACGACAACCGATAATCCCCTCTAATATCGCAAATGAAAGGCATAGTACTGGCCGGAGGTTCCGGCACCCGACTCTACCCCATCACGCGCGGCGTGAGCAAGCAGCTGCTGCCGGTTTACGACAAGCCGATGGTCTTCTACCCCATCTCGGTGCTTATGCTGGCAGGCATACGTGAGATTCTCATCATCTCCACGCCGAGCGACCTGCCGGCCTTCCGCCGGCTGCTGGGCTCCGGCGAGGAGCTCGGGGTAAAATTCAGCTATGCCGAGCAGCCGAGCCCCGACGGGCTGGCGCAAGCCTTTATCATAGGCCGCGAGTTTATAGGCCGCGACAGCGTGTGCCTCGTGCTGGGCGACAACATCTTCTACGGCTCGGGCTTCACCCGCAAGCTGCGCGACACCGTAGCTGCGGTGGAGCAGAGCGGCCAAGCCACGGTATTCGCCTATCCGGTCAACGACCCGGAGCGCTACGGCGTGGTGGAATTCGATGCCGCCGGCCGCGCCATCTCCATCGAGGAGAAGCCCGCCAAGGCCAAGTCGCGCTACGCCGTCACCGGCCTCTATTTCTACCCCAATAGCGTAGTCGATGTGGCCGCCGCCGTAAAGCCCTCGGCACGCGGCGAGCTGGAGATTACATCGGTCAATCAGTCCTACCTCGAGCGCAACCGACTCAGCGTGCAGGTGCTCGGCCGCGGCTTCGCCTGGCTCGACACCGGCACCTTCGAATCGCTGCAAGAGGCCTCCAACTTTGTAGAGACCGTGCAGAAGCGTCAAGGGCTGCAGATTGCCTCGCTCGAAGAGGTCGCCTTCCGCAACGGCTGGATTACGGCCGAGCAGCTACGAGCGCTCGCCGCGCCGATGCAGCGCAACGACTACGGACGTTACCTTATGAACCTCAGCACGCTATGAAACCTCATCCGCAACTCATCAACCTCCCAAAATACTGCGACCCGCGCGGCAACCTGTCGGTGCTTGAGAACGGCGCCAACCTGCCGTTTGTCATCAACCGCGCCTATTGGATCTACGACGTGCCGAGCGGCCGCAACCGCTACGGCCACGCCTTCCGCTCGCAGCACGAGCTGATTATCGCCCTCTCGGGCAGCTTCGACATCGTCGTCCACGACGGCCACGCCACCCAGCGCTACCGTATGGACCGCGCCAATGTGGGGCTATACATCCCGCCACTCACCTGGCGCGAGATGGACAATTTCTCCACCAACTCCGTGGCCCTCGTGGTGGCCTCCGAGAGCTATCGCCCCGACGACTACATCGAGGAGTTCGACACCTACCTTTCAATCATTAACCCCGATAAGCAATGACAGCCCCTCAAGCCCATAGCACCTCAAGCATAGAGCAATGCCGCCTCATCACCCTGCCGCGCCACCATCACGACAACGGCAACCTCACCGTGGTGGAGAATGAGCAAGAGGTGCCGTTTGCCATTCGCCGGCTCTATTACCTCTACGACGTGCCCTCGGGCGAGGAGCGCGGAGGCCACAGCCACATCAACTGCTGCGAGTTTATCGTGGCGGCCAGCGGCAGCTTCGACGTGGAAATCTTCGACGGACGCGACCGCCGCACCGTCACCCTCAACCGCCCCAATATCGGCCTGCTGGTCACTTCAGGGATATGGCGGGTGCTCAACAACTTCTCGTCAGGCTCGGTATGCCTCGTGATGGCGTCGATGCCTTTCGACGAGAACGACTACGTGCGCGACTTCGACAGTTTTCTCTCCCTAACCTCAGCCAAGCGATGAAGCCGATACCGTTTATGCCGCTGGGCGCCATCACCGCCCGCCGTGCCGAGGAGCTTAAGGCAGCGGCCGCCCGAGTTATCGACTCGGGCCGATACATCAACGGCCCCGAGGTGGCGGCCTTCGAGCGGGAGCTGGCTGCCAAGTGTGGCGTCAAGTACGCCGTGGGCGTGAGCAACGGCCTCGATGCCCTGCGCCTGATATTTCGCGCCTATATCGCTATGGGGCTGCTCCACGAGGGCGACGAGGTGATAGTGCCGGCCAATACCTACATAGCCTCGGTGCTCGCCGTCACCGACAGCCACCTGCGCCCGGTATTCGTAGAGCCCGACCCGTCCACTATGAATCTCAATCTGAGCCTTCTGCCCCAAGCCCTCACGCCGCGCACCCGCGCCATTATGGTGGTGCACCTCTACGGCACGCCCTGCTGGGGCTCGGAGCTGGAGCGGATAGCCGCCGAGCGCGGCCTGCTCATCGTGGAGGACAACGCGCAAGCCATCGGTGCCCTCTACGGCGACCGCCCCTGCGGTAGCCTCGGTAATGCCGCCGGCAATAGCTTCTACCCCACCAAGAACCTCGGCGCTATAGGCGACGCCGGCGCCGTCACTACCGACGATGAGCAGCTGGCCGTCACCGTCCGCGCCATCGCCAACTACGGTAGCGACCGCCGTTACCACAACATATACCGCGGCTTCAACTGCCGCCTCGATGAGATGCAGGCCGCCCTCCTCCGGGTGAATATGCGATACCTCGACGAGGAGAACAGTATCAGGCGCGCCAACGCCGCCTTCTATGCCGACGCCATCAGCAACCCGCTGCTCGAGCTGCCGGCCTCGCCCGCCGGAGCCACCCCGGTATGGCACCAATATGTGGTACGATGCGCGCAGCGCGACCGCCTGAGGCAGTATCTGGCCGACCACGACATTGCCACCGACGTGCTCTACCCCACTCCGCCGCACCTCCAGCCCTGCTACAACGAATATGCCCACCTGTCGCTACCCATCGCCGAGCGTCTAAGCCGCGAGGTGATGAGCCTGCCTGTAAGCTCGGCCCTCACCGCCGAGCAAGCCGGCTACATAGCGCGCACTATTAACGACTTCCGATAATCCGATGCTGTTCAACACCATAGAGTTTGCCATCTTCGCCATCGTGGTGTTCTACGCCTACTGGGCATTGCGCCACCGTCTGCGCTGGCAGAATGCCTTCGTGGTGGCAGCAAGCTACTTCTTCTACGCCTATTGGGACTGGCGATTCCTGTCGCTGCTGCTGGTGACCACCGGCGCCACCTACGCCTCCGGCCTGCTCATCGAGCGCGCCCCGAGCAAGCGCCGGGCCAAAGCCGTGATGTGGGCCTGCGTGGCGCTCAACATAGGCATGCTCGCCTTCTTCAAGTACTTCCATTTCTTTGCCGCGGGCGCGCAAGCCATCGCGGCCGCCTTCGGCTACCGCCTCGACTGGGTCACCACCGAGATTCTGCTCCCTATTGGCATTTCGTTCTATACGTTCCAGGCCGTGGGCTACACCGTCGATGTGTACAAAGGCCGCACCGAAGCCAGCCACGACCCGCTCGCCTTTATGGCATTCATCGCCTTCTTCCCGCAGCTCATCGCCGGACCCATAGAGCGGGCCTCCGACCTCCTGCCGCAGTTTCACCGCGAGCGCACATTCCGCTACGACGAGGCGGTGCTCGGTATGCGGCAGATTCTCTGGGGATTGGCCAAGAAGGTGCTCGTGGCCGACGGCTGCGCTTTCTATGCCGGCGCCATCTACGACAACCCCGACTTCTACAGCGGTTCGAGCGTGGTGCTGGCCCTATTCCTATTCATATTCCAGCTCTATGGCGACTACTCCGGCTACTCCGACATCGCCGTGGGCCTGGGACGCCTGCTCGGCATCAGGCTGACGCAGAACTTCCGCTACCCGCTCTTCGCGCGCTCCATCCCGGAGTTCTGGCAGCGCTGGAACATCACGCTTATGCGCTGGCTCCGCGACTATGTGTATATCCCATTAGGCGGTAACCGCAAGGGGCGCCTCCGCAAGTGGCTCAACATCCTCGCCGTATTCATCGTAAGCGCCGTGTGGCACTCCGCTGCCTGGGGCTTCATAGTGTGGGGCGTGCTCAATGCCCTGGCTTTTATCCCCTCGGTGGTCACCGGCCGCAAGGCGCCGCGCGAGGAAGCCTCGCTGCGTAATCTGCCCCGAATATGCCTCGTATATGTGGTGATGTCGCTTATCTGCATCACCTATCAGTTCCCCGACATCGGCGACTGCCTCCACTTCTTCAGCTGTATGGGCCTCTCGGGCGGCCAATGGGTACTCCCCACCGGCAAGACCCCGCTGCTCTTCATCATCCCGATGCTCATAGTGGAGTGGCTCGCCCGCCGCAATAACTTCGCCCTCGAGCGTATGCCTATGGCCCGCGGATGGCGGTGGCTCTGCTACTGGGTGATTCTACTCCTTATTATATATGGCGCAAGCTATCCGTCACAACCCTATGTATATTTCCAATTCTGATGGACACCACTCGTAACGACCTCCGACGCTTTACGCTCGCCACAGCCCTCGCCGCGGTGCCGCTCCTGCTCATCGTGCTGGGATATGTGGTGGCCGACCCGTTTCGGGTGCTGCGTCCCACCGACCCCTTCTGGCGCGCCGACGACACGATGCACGTGGGCACCAACAAGTCGATGATCAGCACTTTCCAATTCGACAGCCGCCACAAGCTCTACCGCTGGGACAGCTACATCTTCGGCTCGTCGCTCTCCATAGCCTACCGAGCCGACGACTGGGCCGCCTTCCTGCCCGATACCGCGCGGGTGTTCCACTTCGACGGCGCCTGGGAGACCTTGCGAGGCATTCAGCTTAAGATGCACTATGTGGTGGACCAAGGCGAGCATATCGCCAACGCCCTTATAGTGATGGACGTGGAGATATTTCGCCGCGACGACATTCACCACCCCGCCCCTTACCTCTTCCGCCAGCCACCGCAGATTACGCCCGAGCACGACCTCCTGCAGTTCCACTGGAGCTTCTTCCGCCAGTGGCTCAACCGTGAGTTTCTCCTCGCTTATATCGACCTCAAGCTCAACGGCCTGCAGCCTTATATGCTTCAGCACAGTATCTTCACCACTGAGCAACCCGACTACGACCCCGTGGTCAACGAGGAGAGCTACCCCTTCTACGAGAACGCCATCGCGGCCGACATCGACGCCTTCTACGCCCGCCGCGCTCAGCTCTTCGAAGGACTACCCACCGAGGAGCACACCGCGCCACCGCAGCTCACCGCCGACAACCCCATTGCGGCCAACAATCGCCTAATCATCGCCGATATGGCCCGGCTGCTCCGCGATGAGCACACCGACTTCCGCATCGTATTAGTGCCGCGACTTTCGCTCGAACGCATCAACCCTGCCGACCTGCGCCTGCTACAAGACACCTTCGGCGCCGACCGCATCACCGACCTGAGCGGCAAAAACGACCTCTCGACCGAGCCTCACAACTTCTACGACGGCTACTCCCACCCTCGCCCCACCACCTGCAGCCAAGTCCTCGACAGCATCTACGCCCGCTAAAAGCCCCTTATAATCCTCATTATAAGCCTCATTTTCGGGCCAATACCAAAAAGTTGGCCCATTGTTACCGCTATTTCGCCAAAAATCGCTATATTTGTGAGTTATACACAAAATTGAATTGAATATGAGCAAGAACACGATAGAGAACCTTGAGGCATTGCGCGCCGAGATGCGCCGTGCACACGTCGATGCCGTAATAGTGCCGGGCACCGATGCCCACCAAAGTGAATACCTCTGCGACCACTGGAAGATACGCGACTGGCTGACCGGATTCACCGGCAGCAACGGCACCGCCGTGGTCACCCTCGACGACGCCCGCCTTTGGACCGACTCGCGCTATTTCCTTCAGGCCGAGCAAGAGCTCGAAGGCTCCGGATTCACTATGATGAAAGAGGATATCCCCGGCGAGCCCACGATGTACCAGTGGCTGGCCGCCAACCTCGAAGAGGGCATAATAGGCCTCGACGGCACCCTGTTCTCGGTCAACCAGGTGGCACGCCTTGAGAATTTCTGCGGTGAAAACGGCCTGCAGCTCGCCCCCGACTTCGCCCCGTTCGACCGTATATGGCACGACCGCCCCGAGCGCCCGCAAGGCAAGCTCTTCGTCCACGACGTGAAATACGCCGGCGAGAGCGTGGCAAGCAAGCTCGAGCGCACTATGGAGCAGGTGGAGAACGCCGGCGCCGAAGCTATCTTCATCGCCGCACTCGACGAGATTGCCTGGCTCTTCAACCTGCGCTGCGACGACATCAAGTTCACCCCCGAATTTATAAGCTTCGCCTACGTGTCGAGCGATGAGCGCGTGCTCTTCGTTGACGACGCGAAGCTCACCGACGACGTGCGCGCCGCCCTCAAAGCCGACGGCATCACCACTCGCCCCTACGAGAGCGCACGCCAATACGTTCACGACATCGACCTCGGCACCTCCGTGCTCGTCGACCCCGTGACCGTAAGCGACACCCTGGCGCAAGCTATGATGAGCGTCAAGATATGGGGCCGCTCGCCAATCCAAGCCCTCAAGGCCGTGAAAAACGCCACCCAGCAGGCCGGGATACGCGAAGCTATGAAGCGCGACGGCGTGGCGCTGGTGCGCACATTCAAATGGGTGGAGGAGAATGCCGATAAAGGCATCACCGAGGACGACGTGTGGACCCGCGCCAAGGCCGAACGCGCCAAGGCCGGCGACATATACCGCGGCGACAGCTTCGATATGATCGCCGGATACCGCGACCACGGCGCCATAGTACACTACAGCGCCACCCCCGAGAGCAACGCCACCCTCAAGCCCGAGGGGCTGCTGCTCGTCGACACCGGCGCCCAGTATCTCGACGGCACCACCGACATCACCCGCACTATGACCCTCGGCAACCCCACCGACGAGGAACGCCACGACTACACCCTCGTGCTCCGCGGCCACCTCTGCCTCGCTATGCAACCGTTCCCCATCGGCACCCGCGGCGCCCAGCTCGACGCCCTCGCCCGCCAGTATATGTGGCGCGAAGGCATCACCTACTACCACGGCACCGGCCACGGCGTAGGCCACTTCCTCGCCGTGCACGAAGGCCCGCAAAACATTCGCCTCAACGAGAACCCCACCCCGCTCGTGCCCGGTATGGTACAGAGCGACGAGCCCGGCATCTACAAGGCCGGACGCCACGGCATCCGCATCGAGAACCTCACCCTCGTGGTGGAGGACAAGGAGCTGAGCAGCGACGAGTTCGGCACTTTCTACCGCTTTGAGACACTGACCCTCTGCCCCTACGATGCCCGCCTCATCGACACCGCGATGCTCACCGATGCCGAGATAGAGTGGATCAACGCCTACCACCGCCGCGTGTACGACACGCTCGCGCCGGAGCTCGACCCCGACACCGCCGCCTGGCTCGCCGAGAAAACCCGTCCCCTCACCCGATAACCTCCGCTCGATATGGCTCTGATTCGTACATTGAGGGGATTCACCCCAAAGATAGGACACGGCTGCTACCTCGCCGACAACGCCACCGTGGTGGGCGATGTCACCATAGGCGACGAGTGCAGTATCTGGTTCAACGCCGTGCTGCGCGGCGATGTCAACACCATCACCATCGGCAATCGCGTCAACGTGCAGGACTGCTCCGTGCTCCACACCCTTTACCAGAAATCGGTGTGCGTCATCGGCGACGACGTCTCAATAGGCCACAACGTCACCATTCACGGCGCCATCATCCACGACTACGCCCTCATAGGCATGGGCGCCGTGGTAATGGACGATGCCGAGGTGGGCGAAGGCGCCATCGTAGCTGCCGGCGCCGTGGTGCTCAGCCGCACCAAGATTGGTCCTCACGAGCTCTGGGCCGGCACTCCCGCCAAATTCGTCAAGATGGTTGACCCCGAGCAAGCTCGGGTGATGAACCAGCGCATCGCCCACAACTACCTGATGTACTCCCGCTGGTACGACGACAGCGAGCTCCTTCCCCCCGACTTTCATATCAACCAATAACCAATAATCAACCAAACCAAAACAATCTTACTACTATGACTGGACTATTAGCACTTATTCAAGCGGCTACCGATGCCGCAGCTGAAGCCGCCTCCACAGGCTTCTGGGATTTCACCCCCACCAGCGGATTCTACCAGCTCTGCGGCTGGGTGGCAAGTATCGGCCTCATCTTAGGCTACGTGCCTCAGGCAATCCAGACGATTCGCACCCGTAAAACCGACGACATCGCCCTCCCCACATTCCTCATGATCGGCATTGGCGGTATCGCCTTTATGCTTCAAGGCGCTATGCTCGGCTGGCTTGGCGAAGGTTGGGCACTCTTCTTCACCAATCTTATCACCACCATCAGCAGCGTGATAATCTTCGGCATCAAGATCTACAACGACTACATCAAGAAAGACCGCAAGAAATAACCCTCCTGCAGAGTCACTTACCCACGGCGCAGCGGCTTCGCAAGCACGCTGCGCCTTTAATTTGCCCGCCTTTCTCACTTCGACATGCTGAAAATCACCGCTTTTGTTGCCAGATTTCAGAAATTATCGTAATTTTGCAACCGCTGAGCCTTAACGTCGAGGCCCGCATCATCAACCAAACAGGAAGGAGGCAGCAGCTAAAACCCTGAGAAACAAAGAGTAAGCTACATATCAACCTAATGTCGAAGCATCGGAGACGCGTCGCCGCTCTCCGGGCAAATTAGGTTGCGGCGGCATCGAGCGATGCCCTCCTCTTCCACAAAGCGGTTCAGAATCGAATCCGCAAGGCGACACAAGCAATCAAACAAATATCAACCAATAAAATCAAAACATCAAGAAATGATTATCGTACCCGTAAAAGAAGGCGAAAACATCGAACGCGCCCTTAAGAAATTCAAGAGAAAATTTGAGCGTACCGGCACCGTAAAGCGTCTGCGCGCACTCCAGGCTTTTGAGAAGCCCTCGGTTACCAACCGCAAGAAGATGATGAAGGCTGTCTACGTGCAGCACCTCCGTCAGGCCGAAGAGCAGTAAGAGCGCCCCGCGCGCCGTGGCGAGCCAAGCCTCACCCCGCGCCGCCCTCGGTTTTCGCACCGAATATACCCCTAAAGCTACCCCGAGCCACCCGCTCGGGGTAGCTTCGTCATCGAGCGAGGCCTCCTTCAGTCCCTCAAGTACGGTGCAGCTCAAAAACAGACGCAATTAGTGGAGGGATAATTTGGAAAATCGACGAAAAAGACGTAAATTAGAGCGGTGGTTAACGACCGCGCTATATGAAGCATCTCGAAACCTACATAAAATACATACGATACGAGCTGAACCTCTCGGCGCATACCGTATCTTCGTATGTGCGCGACCTGAGCCAATTTGCCCGCTTTCTGGCCGGCAAGAGCGCCGATAGCAGCGAGGCTATCGACCTGCTGATGGCCACCCGCGCCGATATCCGGGCGTGGATGGTGGAGCTTTCGAAAGAGCGGATGCAACCGCGCTCCATCCGCCGCAAGGCGCAAGCGCTACGCTCGTTCTACCGCTGGGCGATGGTAGTGGGGCTGACGGCTGACAATCCTGCCGCCGACCTCCACCTTGCCAAGCCTGCCAAGCGGCTTCCGCAGTACGTGCGCGACACCGATATGGAGCGTATCCTCGACGCTACCGAGCCTGACCCCGACGACTTTGTAGCCGTGCGCAACCATCTGATTATCGACCTTCTGTACCAGACGGGCATACGCCGCGCCGAGCTTATATCGCTCCGCGATGCCGATGTCGATACCGCCGCGCGCCGCATCAAAGTGATGGGCAAGCGAGCCAAAGAGCGGATAGTGCCCATAGGCGACGACCTCGCCGCCCATATCGACACCTACCGCGCCCTGCGCGACGACCTTACCGGAGGCCCCACCGAGGCGTTCTTCACCCGCCCCACGGGCCTAAGCCTATACCCCTCGCTGGTGTATAAGATAGTGCACGAAGCGCTCGCTTCGGCCGCCGTGAAGCAGCGCTCGCCCCACACGCTGCGACACTCCTTCGCATCGGCTATGCTCAACAACGGCGCCGAGCTCAACAGCGTCAAGACCCTCTTAGGCCACGCCTCGCTCGCCGCCACCCAAGTATATACTCATATAACCATAAGCGAACTTCAACAAAATTATCAACTCGCCCACCCCAGGGCATCTAAAACGAAAGGATAATTATGAAAGTAACTGTCAAATCGATCCACTTCGATGCTACCGAAAAGCTCGAAGCATTCATCAGCAAGAAAGCTGAGAAAATCGCTAAGCACAACGAGGAACTCACCGAGATGGAGGTGACTCTCAAAGTGGTAAAGCCCGAAACCGCGCTCAATAAGGAGTGTGCCGTGAAGCTCAAAGGCGGCGACGCCGACCTCTTCGCCTCGAAGATTGCCGACACCTTTGAGGAGGCCTACGACCTCGCCCTCGACGCTCTCAAGCGCCAGCTCGAAAAGTCAAAAGGCAAGAAATGAGACTGTTAACCCGCTGCGCCGCTATCCTCGTCTTCGCCGCCATCACAGCAACGGCCGTAGCGAGCGACGACGCGCGCCGCGCTTACGATAATCCTATGCAAGAAACCATCACATTGGGTGGCAACCCCATCCACACCGTAGGCAAACTGCCGGCTATAGGCGACGACCTCAGCTCGCTCACCCTCGCCGCGCGCGACCTCTCCGATATCCACCTCGCCGACTTCCACGGGCGCAAGGTGATTCTCAACATCTTCCCCAGCTTAGACACGCAGGTGTGTGCCACCTCGGTGCGTAAGTTCAACGTGGCCGCCGCCAAACTCGAAGGCGCTGTGCTGCTCTGCGTCTCGGTCGATCTGCCCTTCGCTATGAGCCGCTTCTGCTCCACCGAAGGCATCGAGAACGTGGTCAACGGCTCCGCCTTCCGCGACCCGGAATTCGGGCAGCGTCTGGGCCTGACAATCGCCGATGGCAATATGCGCGGCCTGCTGGCTCGTGCCGTCCTTGTCCTCGATGAGGAAGGTAAGCTCATATATCGCGAGCTGGTAAGCGAAGTGGCCAATGAGCCTAACTACGAGGCCGCCCTCGCTGCCGTCAAATAACAGCGTCCGACGGGCGTTAACGCCTATTCTTCAATACAATCAGCGCGGCTGCTCTCCCTTTGAGGCGGGCAGCCGCGCTTGGCGTCAGTCACCGAGGAGGCCGGCTACGTCGCCGGCCGTGAGTGGCCGCGTGTCGAAGCTGCCGCCCCGCAGCGCGTGCTCCACGCGCCGCGCCGTAGCCTCGAAGTAGGGCATACACGATATGGCGTAGCGCATCGCCGCGGCGCCTACGGTGGCCGAACGTCGCCGAGCGTCGTAGTCGAGCACCACCTGAGCTATGCCGGCGATGCGCACCACCTGTATCAGCTGCTTGGAATAGACCGATGCCAAAAAGTCGCTACGCTCGCGGCGGCGTGCCAGCGAGGTGGCGGCGTAGAAGCGGTCGTAGAGCCGCTGCGCCTCACGGCTCAGCTCGACGCTCGCCGGCGCAAACGCAAGGCAGTGATTAACGAGCGCCTCCCAGCGGCTCATCGCAGCGGCAATATCACGGCGGCTCACCGCGCTATTGCCGGCCGCACCGGGCTGCCCGCTCGCGATGAAGAGAAACCGCTGCGCGAAGCCGCTCACAGCGAGCGACTCCTGCCCGAATGTGGCGCCCAGCAATCGTGGCTGCAGGCCGCCGAGAATGGTAAGGTAAGGCCGCGGTATCACATAAGGCGCGCGATTGTGTCGGTCCACCACCAGTTGTCCCTGATTGAACATCGTCAGCAGCTCGGAGACGGCCACGCTGCCGCTCTCCTTGCCCAGCTCGTTGAGGAAACCGGTAAGCTCATCGCGATAGAGCATCAGCCCCGCAGGGCTGTCGCGCAACGCCTCGCGTAGCGCAGTGTGGCTGCTGTCGCCCACGAAAAGGCGGCGGCTCGCGTCGTCACCGTCATCCTCGCCGGCGGCCAGCGCGTCGGCCTGCCGCAACGGCTTCAGTATCTGCTCTATAGGCGCGCTCTTATTGCTACCGCTGCGCCCTATGCACGCTATCCACAGGCACGGCCAGTTGTCGTAGCGCCCCGCGATGTGATACTTGGTGCCGAGCGAAGCGCTCAATGCCGCGAGTTGCCCGCCTATCACATAGTCGCGCGGACAGTTGTAGGCCGCGGCGAGCACATCGGCCACCGCTTTCATAGTGCCCGGCAGCGCAGGAAAGGTCGGCACCGCAACGGCGCCGATGCCATAAGGGTAAGAATCGGATTGTGTCATTGTGTGTAAGTATTTGTAGCTCAATAAAATAAGTTATCAGCCGCGCCGATAGAGCCAAGCGGCCGCATCAGCACTGCAAAGATAATACTTGAAATGGCGATTTACAAGCCTTTGCCCGAATAAATTGGCATATTACCTCGGTCCACCTACTCTCAGCCCCACCAATGTGTTAACGACATCGGCAGGTCTTCAACCTGACCCCATCCACAGCGCACCTTTGCAACGTAGCAGCCTCTCCATTAGTCCTATAAGTCCGTAGAGATGCCTCGATGACGCCGTGGTGACCGACGGAGCGGGCAACCCCTTGGGGTTGCAATCACGATTAGCTGGGGGTTGAGACGCCACCGGCGGCTCTACCCCTGGAACGCGCGTCTCCTCTATATAACGAACCCCTTGCGGGTTCGAATTATGGGCACGACGAGATGACCCGCCTGCGGCGGTCTCCTGCTCATACCATCGTCTCGCCTCATTGGCATCCACATCGGCACTCCACATCGGCACATCTTCGACGTGCCGACACGAGTGGGGCGCCATCCGGTCACACAGTGC
>CAMHGU010000007.1 GCA_946184715.1 uncultured bacterium
GCGGCTCGGCAATGCTCAAATAAATTTGGCATTGCGCTCGCCTTGCACTAACTTTGCAAAATAATTCAAACGCGGAAATTATGGCACGAAAACGGAAGCCGCTGCCCACCCTTCCCTCGGTAGAGATAGAGAGTGTGGCAGCCGAAGGAAAATGTGTGGCCCGAGTGGATGATATGGTGGTGTTTGTACCCTACGCGGCGCCGGGCGATGTGGTTGACATCAAGCTCGACCGCAAGCGCTCGTCGTGGGCCGAAGGTCACATCGAGCGCTTTGAGCGGAGGTCGCCGCTGCGCGCAGAGCCGCGGTGTGAGCACTTCGGGGTGTGCGGTGGCTGCAAATGGCAGCATCTGCCCTACTCCGCGCAGCTTGAAGCCAAGCGGCATCAGGTGGTCGATGCCTTGACACGCATAGCCAAGGTTCAGCTCCCCACGATAGAGCCGGCTCTCGGCTCGGCCTGCATCTACGGCTACCGCAACAAGCTCGAGTTTACGTTCTCCAATAAGATGTGGCTCACCCAAGAGCAGCTCGACAGCGGCGAGGAGTTCCCCGACCGCAACGCCGCGGGCTTCCACATTCAGGGCGCATTTGACAAGGTGCTCGACATACGCTGCTGCCACCTGCAGGACGACATCAACAACCGCCTTCGTCTTTTCATCAAGCAGTACGCCCTCAACCGAGGCTATTCCTTCTACGACATCAAGCAGAACCACGGGCTGATGCGCACTATAGTGGTGCGCACGGCCTCCACCGGCGAGAAGATGCTCATCGTGGTATTCGGCAAGGACGACCGCGAGGCTATCGCCGACGTGATGGGAGCCATCGAGCGCGAATTTCCCGAGCTTACATCGTTGCTATATGTAATCAACACCAAGCTCAACGACACCTTTGCCGACCTGCCCGTCGCGACTTTCAGCGGCAAGCCATATATAGAGGAGGAGATGGAAGGGTTGCGTTTCCGCATCGGACCCAAGTCGTTCTATCAGACCAACTCCCTTCAGGCCTATGAATTGTATAAGGTGGCGCGCCGCTATGCCGAGCTGCAGGGCGATGAATTGGTTTACGACCTCTACACCGGCACCGGCACCATCGCCAACTTCGTGGCGCGGCAGTGTCGCCACGTGATAGGTATCGAATATGTGCCCGAGGCTATCGCCGACGCCAAGCTCAACGCCGAAGTCAACGGCCTCGACAACACCGAGTTCTATGCCGGCGATATGAAGGACATTCTCACCGATGCGTTTATCGCCGAGCACGGCCGCCCCGATGTGATGATTATCGACCCGCCCCGCGCGGGGATGCACGAAGACGTGGTGAAAGTGATACTCAACGCGGCGCCGGAACGCATCGTGTACGTAAGCTGCAACCCGGCCACCCAAGCACGCGACTTGGCGATGATGGACGCGATGTACAGCGTAGAGGCCGTGCAGCCGGTGGATATGTTTCCCCACACACACCACGTGGAGAATGTGGTGAAGCTACGCCGCCGCAGCTGAGAGGTCACAGATTGGAATTGTAATAGCGCGGATCGCCGGTGACTTTGCGGCCTGCAAACGGCGGCAAGTCGTACGGTGTGTGCTCATCGGGCAGCTCGATTTCGGCCACCACGAGGCCCTCGTCGTCGCCGTGAAACACATCCACCTCCCACGTATGCCCGGCGAATGGCACTATATAGCGCGTCTTGCTCACCACCTTGCCCTCGCACAAGCGGGATAAGATTTCAGCGGCATCGGCAACCGGAATCTCATATTCATACTCATCGCGCGCGGCTCCGGCGCTCAACCCTTTAAGCGTGATGAATCCACGATTATCGACAATGCGAATCCTCACCGTGCGCTCCGGCGCGCGGCTGATGTAGCCTTGACGTATCGACTTCACGTCTGTAGCCATCGCCTTGAAGTCGTCGCTCACCACCAAATATTTATCCTCTATCTCCTTTGCCATAGACTATTGTTGAATAATTATTGCTAATTTTGCAGCCGAAAAAGCCACAACGATGCGGTGTCACCGCACAGATAGGCAAAGTTACTCAATATGCAGCATATTCGCAACAACGGCCGCTCGGTGCGTCGTCTCCTTCTTATGGTGATGGTGCTGGTAGCACTTACGGCCGGAGCTGCGCGCCGCACCGAGATAAAAGGCATAGTGGTGGATTCACTCACCCAGGAGCCACTCCCCTACACCGCCGTGTTTCTCAAAGGCACCGAGCACGGCACTATGACCGATGCCAAAGGCGAATTTCACGTAGCCACCAACGCCGAATTTCAAGAAGTGACAGCTGCCTTGATGGGCTACCGCGACAAGAGCGTGGCGGTGGCGCTGGGAATGTACAACGACGTACGCCTTGAGCTGGTTCCCGTGGGTGTGGCCGTCAAGGAGCTTGTGGTAAGGCCCAAGAAGGAGAAGTACAGTAAGAAGGACAACCCCGCCGTGGAGCTGATGAAACGGCTGCGGGCACGCCGCCAGCAAGGCGACCCCCGCAATCACCCCTATTACCACGCCACCCGCTACGAGAAGATGACCTTCGCCCTCAACGACTTCAACATCACGAAGCACGAAGGGTGGCTGATGCGCAAATTCGGCTTCCTGCAGGAATACGTCGATACGTCGGAAATCTCGGGCAAGCCCATCCTCAATATCAGCGTCAAAGAGAAATACTCCGACATCTACTACCGCCGGACGCCTCACAGCGAGAAAGAGGTGGTGAGCGGTATCCGCCGCCACGGGCTCGACGACGCCGTTGACGAGGAGAGCGTGCAGCGCTTTGCCGATGAGGTGTTTCGCGAAATCGACATCTTCGGTAACGACATAACGATACTGCAAAACCGATTTGTGAGTCCGCTATCCAACATCGGCGTTGACTATTACAAATATTACCTGACCGATACTATCCCCATCGACGGCGAGCCGTGCATAGAGCTAAGCTTCGTGCCGTTCACGCCCGAGTCGTTCGGGTTTACGGGGCGGCTCTACGTGCCGCTTGCCGACACCACCTTATTTATAAAGCGAGTGGTGCTCTCGGTGCCCCGCGCCAGCAACGTGAATTACCTGGAGAGCCTCTACGTCACCCAGGAATACAGCAAGAGCCCTGACGGCACCCGACTGAAGGTGAGCGACGATATGCTGGCCGAGTTCCGCCTCGTGAAAGGCACACAAGGCATCAGCGTGCGCCGCTTCTTGGGCTACAAAAGCTACGACTTCGAGGCCGCGGCCGACCCCTCGGTATATGACATCGAAGGGCCCCGCACCGAGACCGATGTGGCGCGAATACAGCCCGATGAGTTCTGGAACGACAACCGCGTGCTCCCCATCAGCGAGCAAGAGAACTCCGTGAGCAAACTGCTCACCCGCCTGCGTCAAACCCCCGTCTTCTATTGGACCGAGAAAGTGGTGCTGGCGCTCGTGGGCGGATATGTATCCACCGGCAACCCGTCGAAATTCGATTTCGGCCCTATGAACACCACCTTGAGCGGCAACTCGCTCGAGGGCTTCCGAATGCGTATAGGCGGCCTTACGCGCGCGGCCCTCAGCCCTCACCTTTTCGCGCGCGGCTACCTCGCCTACGGCTTCCGCGATAAGAAGCTCAAGTACAATGCCGAACTCGAGTATTCCTTCCTGCCCAAGAAGTCACACTCGCGCGAGTTCCCGATTCACAGCATCAAGGCCTCCTATCTCTACGACGTGGACCAGCTGGGACAGCAATATCAATTCACCAACGCCGACAATATGTTCCTTGCCATCAAGCGGCAAGCCAACGACAAGCTCATCTATCAGCGCGTAGCCCGCGTGGAATACACCTTAGAGCGCAAAAGCGGCTTCTCGCTCGTGGCCGGCTTCCAGCACGATCGCCACATCGACTCCAAGTTTCTGCACTTCGTGGACGGCTACGGCAACGGCTACGGGCACTACGACGAGGCGTCGTTCGACATTCAGCTGCGCTACGCCCCCGGTGAGAAGTTTTATCAGACCCGCCGCAATCGCTACCCCATTAACATCGACATGCCCATCTTCGTGTTGAAACACACCTATGCCCCTAAAGGATTTCTCGGCTCGCGCCACACCATCAACAAGACCGAGCTGAGCGTGCAGAAGCGGTTCTGGTTCTCGGCTTTTGGCTACACCGACATCATCCTCAAAGGCGGCAAAATATGGAGCGCCGTGTCCTACCCCGACCTCCTGCTGCCCAACGCCAACCTGTCATATACGATACAGCCCGAATCGTTCGCCCTGATGAACGCTATGGAGTTTATGAACGACCAATATCTGCAATGGGACGTCACCTACTGGCTCAATGGCGCTCTCTTCAATCGCATTCCGCTGATCAAATACTTGAAGCTGCGCGAGGTAATCTCGTTTCGCGGGCTATGGGGCTCACTCTCCGACCGCAACAAGCCCGAGCTCAACCCCGACCTTTACCGTTTCCCCGACAATGCCCTATGCCAACCGATGCGCAGCACCCCCTATATGGAGCTTGGCGTGGGCATCGACAACATACTCACCTTCCTGCGCATCGACTACGTGTGGCGCTTGACCTATCGCGACACCCCCGGTGTGAACCGCGGCGGAGTGCGCGTTCAGCTCCATTTCACGTTCTGAAACGAAGCCGCTCGACCCTCGGCTGCAACGCCGATGCAATTTTGTGAATATTTTTTTCAACACCGATGCACATATTTCCGCAATATTGTACTATTTTTGTAAAACCTTTAATGAATACGCTATGATTATCATCGGTGTGGCCGGCGGAACCGGCTCAGGCAAGACTACAGTAGTTCGCAAGATTTATGAGAAGCTTCCCAAAGGGGAAGTGGGAGCAATATCGCTTGATTCCTACTATAAGGATTCGAGCAATGTGCCCGTAGAAGACCGTCAGAAAATCAACTTCGATGAGCCGGCGGCCTTCGATTGGGAACTGCTAATCAAGCACTTGAAGCAGCTGAAGGCCGGCGAGTCGATAGAGATGCCCACCTACTCCTATCTCACCTGCGAGCGCCAGAAGGAGACCGTGCATATGGATCCGCACGATGTGGTGCTGATCGAAGGCATCTTGGTGCTTGCCGATAAGCGGCTACGCAATATGCTCGACATCAAGGTGTTTGTTGACGCTGATGGCGACGACCGCCTCATCCGCGTCATCGCGCGCGACTGCATAGAGCGCGGGCGCACCCCCCAGATGGTAATCGACCGCTACGAGCGAGTGCTTAAGCCCATGCACTTGCAGCACATAGAGCCCACAAAGCGCTTTGCCGACCTTATAGTGCCGCAAGGCGGCCACAACGAAGTGGCTATCGGCCTCCTCACCGACTACATCTTCGGGCGCCTGAAGAACAAAATCCAGCGATAACCGAGCGGGATGGAAGAGGGCGCTATGGTGCTTCGCACCGACAATTTGGTGAAGAAATATCACCAACGCACGGTGGTAAATCACGTATCGATCAACGTCACCCAAGGCGAAATCGTGGGGTTGTTGGGCCCGAATGGAGCCGGCAAGACCACCACATTCTATATGACCACGGGGCTTATCACCCCCAATGAAGGGCGGATATTTCTCAACGACCTCGACATCACGAAGTACCCGGTGTACAAGCGCGCACAGGCCGGCATAGGCTATCTAGCGCAAGAGCCTTCGGTATTCCGCAAGATGACCGTGGAGGACAACATTCGCTCCATCCTTGAGATGACCCGCCTCACACCCCAGCAGCAGCGCGAGCAGCTCGAGGAGCTGATAAGCGAGTTTCACCTCGACAAGGTGCGCAAGAACCTCGGCGACCAGCTCTCCGGCGGCGAGCGACGCCGCACCGAGATAGCACGCTGCTTGGCCATCAATCCCAAGTTCATAATGCTCGATGAGCCTTTTGCCGGTGTGGATCCCATTGCCGTGGAGGATATACAGTCGATAGTGTTCAAGCTCAAGAAGCGCAATATCGGCATCCTCATCACCGACCACAACGCGCCCGAGACCCTCAGCATCACCGACCGCGCCTATCTGCTTTTCGAAGGCAAAATCCTCTTCCAAGGCACCTCGGAAGAGCTTGCCGCCAACCCGATAGTGCGAGAGAAATACCTGGGGCGCAACTTCGTGTTCCGCCGCAAGCAGTTGTAAGAGATGGCCGCCACAGCCCTACCCGCATTACTTTTCGACCTCGATGGTGTGCTTATCGACACCGAAGGCACCTACACCCGCATCTGGGCCGAAATCGACCGATCGTATCCCACCGGCTACGCCGACTTCACCGAGCGCATCAAAGGCACCAACCTCCATAGCATCCTGACCAACTATTTTCCCGACGCCACAAAGCGCGAAGGCGCGCTGGCAATGCTCAACCGCTACGAGGCCGCTATGACCTACACCCCCTTTGCCGGAGCGCGAGAGCTGGTGGAGGATGCCCGGGCGCGCGGCATAAAATGCGCCGTAGTAACCAGCAGCGACAAGCTCAAGATGGAAAAGCTCTACGCGCAACAACCCTGGGTGCGCGACCTCTTCGACATCACCATCACCGGTGATATGGTTGCCCACTCGAAGCCCCACCCTGAATGTTTCATCACGGCAGCCCGCCTGCTCGGCCGCGAGCCCGAAGAGTGTATCGTGGTGGAAGACTCATTGCTCGGCATCGAAGCCGGCCTCCGCTCAGGTGCAAAGGTAATCGCCCTCGCAACCACCGTGGAGCGCACCGCTATTACCGACAAGGTTTCACTAATCCTCGACCGTATCTCGCAAATCGACCTCGACAGGCTCCTCACTTCGGAAGAGTGAACCTGCCGGAAGCCTCGTCATAGGTCACCACACCCTCATCGAGCAATTCCCGCAAGTGCTTTACTATCGCTTGGCGCGGATGCGAGAGCGTGGCCACCATCTCATCGAGCGTGCGCGCGCCATTCGAGAGCATATACTTTACGCCATTTTCCAAGCTCAACGGGCCTTCGGCGACGCGGTTTTGGCGCTCGGCGATGCAATAATCGCAGTGGTCACACCCCTCGCTGCGCTGCTCATTGAAATAGCGCAGGATAAAGTTCTCACGGCAACCATCGGCAAAGGCATACTCCTCCATAGCGTCCATACGCCGCTTTACCACCGCTTGCCGCTCCTCGTAGCAGCTGCGAGGGATAAGGACGTGGGCAGGAAGCTCGCGTGAGGTGAGATACACGATAAAGGGGGTACGCTTGCGGGGCACGTAGTGAATCAGATGAAGCCGCCCCAGCTCAATCAGTGCCGAATAAATACGGTCGGCGGTCATGCCGAGCTTATAGGCCAGTGTGTCCTCGTTGATAAAGACATAGTCGGCAAAGAGGCCGGTGTAAGAGCGCAGCAGCATCTGAAGCACGGGGTCAACGTCGCGGTTTTCGGTGCGAATGTTGTACAGCTCCTCTTTGCGTGCCACAATCAACACACGCGCCTGAGTGTCAATCTCTTCGATAAAATCAATGTAGGTGGCCTGCGACAATATCTTCAAAGCGCTGAGTGCCTGGCGCTTGGGCAGCTCGAATACTTTGCAGAACATACTGAAATTGAACTCGTAGGTGTTGCCATATCCTTCGCCCACAGGCACATCGAGGAAATTGCCGAGCAGCTCGTAAACCTTGCGGATAAACTCTTTAGGCGGGAACATCTCAGTGAGCTTGCGGTGGAGCGTGGCTTTGTCGAAACCGGCGGCGAGCAGCACGGCGTAAGCCTTGCGGCCATCGCGGCCGGCACGGCCGGCCTCCTGGTAGTACTCTTCGAGCGAGGTGGGCAGGTCGTAGTGAATCACCACGCGCACATCGGGCTTGTCGATACCCATACCGAAGGCGTTGGTAGCCACGATTACCCGTATCTCATCGTCCTTCCAGCGGTTTTGCTTATCGGCTTTCTCCTCAGTCGATAACCCGGCGTGGTAGTGGACGGCGCGAATGCCTTGCGCCGTAAGCCAATCGGCAATCTCTTTAGTCTTGCGGCGACTACGCACATACACGATGGCGCTACCGCCCACATTGGAGAGCACGCGGAGCATCTGCCCCATCTTATCTTCCGTGTTGCGCGCTACATACACGATATTGGGGCGGCTGAAGCTCTGCGCGAAGCGCTGAAAACCGGGTCGAAACTCGAGCCGAGCGATGATATCGTCGGCCACCGGGGCCGTGGCGCTTGCGGTAAGCGCGAGCACCGGCGCCGCGGGGAAGATAGCGCGGGCTTTGCTGATGTGAAGAAACGACGGGCGGAAGTCGTAACCCCACTGCGAGATACAGTGAGCTTCATCGACCACGATAAGCCTTACCGGCATCTGTCGGAAATAGCTGATGAAGTAGTCGTTGCTGAGCCGCTCGGGCGATATGTAGAGGAACTTATAGTTGCCGTAGAGGCAATTCTCGATTACTCGGCGCGACTCGGCGCGGGTGAGGCCGGCGTGGAGATAAGCCGCCTTGATGCGACGCTTCACGAGGGCGTCGCATTGGTCTTTCATCAGCGACACGATAGGAGTGACCACGAGGGTCAAGCCGTCGTGCATCATCGTAGGCACCTGGAAGGTAATCGACTTACCTCCACCGGTGGGCATAAGGCCGAGAGTGTCGTGCCCGGCAATTACCGACTCGATGATGTCGGCCTGAAGAGGTCGGAACCCATCATAGCCCCAATAGCGCTTGAGAATCGCAGCGGGCGATACCATAAGGCGTCATCATTTGTCCGGCGGGAAAAGGATGTCGCGCACGTGGAGCTGGAGCGAGGTGTTGCCCTTATGCTTATTCTCCTCGAGGGTGTAGCATATATCGAAGAGCTCCCCGGCTTTGATACGCTCAAACTTATCGGCCTGATTAAAAGCGATGCCGTTGAACACCCTCTCGCTCGTGCCGTCCTTGATGTCGAGCTTTATGTGCTCCATAGTCTTTCCTACGAGCTTACTCGAGCCTGCGTCCCTCACGCCACGGGTGAGGAAAATGGGCTTGTTGTTGCTCGGCCCATAGGGGTTGAACTGCTTGAGATAGCTTATCAGGTCGCCGGTGATTTCGGCAAAGGTGATGTCGGTGTCGATATCTTGCTGATGCACCAGCTGGCGCGGCTCGATGGTCTTAGCCACATACTCTTCGAATCGGCGGGTGAACTCCGGAATGTTCTCCTCCTTGAGCGACAGCCCCACGGCATAGGTGTGGCCGCCGAAGTTCTCGAGCAACTCCCGCGAGGAGTCGATGGCCTTGTAGATGTCGTAGCCCTGCACGGAGCGCGACGAGCCGGTGGCGATGCCGTCGGCAAAGGTAAGCACCACCGAGGGCTTATAATAGATCTCGGTAAGGCGCGATGCCACGATGCCTATGATACCCTTGTGCCAATTCTTGTTGTAAATCACTATCGCCTTCTTCTCCCGGAGGTCGGGGCGGGCGGCAATGATTTCGTTGGCCTCGTCGGTGATTACCTTGTCGAGCTCTTTGCGGTCCTTATTGTACTGGTCGATGTTGCGAGCGCAAGTGTAGGCCTCGTTGATGTCGCGGGTGGTGAGAAGCTCCACGGCTTCCATCCCTGATTGCATACGGCCCGAGGCATTGATGCGCGGCCCTATCTTGAATATCACATCGCTGATGGTAATCTCCTTATGGGCAAGGTTGCAGATGCGGATTATGGCTTTCAGGCCTAGATTGGGGCTTACGTTGATGCGGCGCAGGCCATAGTAAGTGAGAATACGGTTCTCGCCGGTCATCGGCACGATGTCGGCCGCGATGCTTACGGCCACCAGGTCCAAGAGCTGCTCCAGATTCTCGCCCTCGGCGATGAGGCCGTTGCTGATGGCGAATGCCTGCATCAGCTTATAGCCTACGCCGCAGCCTGAGAGGTCGCTGTAGGGATAAGTGCTGTCCTCAAGTTTCGGATTGAGGATAGCGACGGCGTCGGGCAGGACATCGTCGGGCACGTGGTGGTCACAGATGATGAAGTCGATACCTTTCGATTTGGCATACGCGATTTCATCGATTGCCTTGATGCCACAATCAAGGACAATGATTAGGCTTACGCCCTGACTTGCGGCATAATCAATGCTTTTGATTGATATGCCATACCCCTCCTCGTAGCGAGTGGGAATGTAATACTCCAGATTGGAGTAAAAGCTTCGGATGTAAGAGTACACCAAAGCAACTGCAGTGGTACCATCAACGTCGTAGTCGCCATATACCATTATTCGCTCCTTGCGTCCCATCGCTCTATTGAGCCTATCCACAGCCTTATCCATATTAGGCATGAGGAATGGGTCGTGAAGGTCGCTTAATGAGGGGTGGAAAAACTTCATAGCCTCAGCATAGTTGCCTATGCCACGATGTGCCAGAAGTCGGGCCACCGGCGCGGAGTTGATGCCGCCGGCTACAAGCTCATTCGCTATTCTCTGTTGTTCGGATGTAGGGGTTACGTAATTCCATTTTACTGTCATTTATAGTTGTTTTATTATTTTGTCAGGGGTAAGAAAGCACGCTGCGCCTCTCTTGGCGGCAGGCATTCAGGCAAAGCACTCTTAGTGCGGTAGTCCCAACGGCTCATCAGGTCAAAATCGGGTGGCACCCGAGGCCGTCATCAGCTGATTCTTATCATAGCGATTGCTTGCGATTTCACGGTAAAGATTTGATTACTCGTAGGTTATGAGCCGGCATCTTAACGTATGACCCGACCCGCAAGTCGCTAAACGAATACTGTCACAAAGGCTACTACTATGCCTAAATTATAACTTTTTGCAAAATTAACGATTTGCGGCCACAATTCCTATCAATCGCCCATTATTTTACATTTATTAGCAATTGAAGCGGCTTGAGGCGGCAATATCCCCATACTTGGTGTCAGAAATATGTGCTGAGCGAGGTGCCGAGGGTGATTTTTGATAGCCAGCTGCGGCTCGATGCCGTAACGGGCGAGAAGGAGTCGGCATTCTGAAGCAGGTCGTAACGGTTACGCTCGAAATCGAAGTCGGCAAACACGCGCCAGGCCATACGCGAACTCGCGGAGTAAGCCGCGGCAATCCCGGTGCCGAAAGTGAAGGCGCCGGCCGCCTTGAGCTGCCAGCACACCCAGCTGTCGGGGCCTGATGTGGCCGTGGCTTTGATGCCGCGCTTGGCGCTATAGCCGGCAAGCAGCTTGGCGCTGAGGCAGACGCGAGAGCTTACGGGCGCTGAGAGGTATGCGCCGGCCCCCACGGTGTACTCGGCAAGACCGTAATGGTTAAGGTTAATGTTGGCAGCCGTGGGAACAAGGCTGCTCAGGTGCTCTTCCAGCCCTTTCACCGGAAGATGAGAGGCGCGGAATCGGCCCCCTACCCCTATGTGCTTGTTGAACAGATAGGCGCCCTCGGCACCCACAGCCACGCCGGTGCCGAATTTCATAGTGTAGCCAAGCGGGCTGAAGTTGACGGAGCCGAGAGGCAATGCGGCTCCCATATCGATACTTACCCACGAGGGCGACGCCGCATAGTCAACGCAATCGGCCGCCTCCCATCGCTTGATGTGGCGCTGCTTGAAAATCAGGTCGGTGATGCCGTAGGCAAGCTCGGTGGCGATGATGCCGATACCGGCTCCCATAAGCACATCGCCGCTCCAGTGATAGTTGTTGTCGGTGCGCATAAAGGCGGTGGCGCCTGCCACAGCATACCCACCGAGGCTAATCCACGGGCTTACCGTGGCGCCATACTCTTTATGCAATATCGTGGCCGCGGCAAAGGCTGTGGCGGTGTGACCCGAGGGGAAGGAGTTGCGGGCCGAGCCATCGGGACGCGTCTCCTTGACAGTCCATTTCAGGCCATAGACAAGTGCGGCCGTGATGCCGTAGGCTCCCGCGGCCGACACTCCCAATCGCGCCCAATCGCTCCGCCCTTCCACGCCGGCGGCCTTCAGAATCACCGTGGCGGCAAGCGGCGCAAAGCGCATATAGCTATCTACGCTTGCATAGTGGTCGTAGCTGAAATTCTTGGCGTCGCTTTTTTCATCGCCCTTGCCGGCAACACCCATCACCACGAGGGGAGCTGCCGCAAACGGCGCAATCTCGGAGCCGAAAGTGTAAGGCCGAAGTCCCTGCCCGGCAAGCTGAAGCGCAAGGCTATCAGGCACGGCAATGCGCGAGGTGTCAGTCTGCCCCACGGCCGTAGCCGCGATGAGAACCAGCAACGAAAACAACCACAATCCACGCATCATATCTTATTGAAAATCAGTTGATGCCACCCATCGAGTGAATGTTCTGCTTTAAGTTCAAATCCATTGCCGGCGGCACAGTTGCGAAGCAGCGGCACATCGTCGGCATAGAAGCCGCTCAATATCAGCGCCCCACCCTTGCGCAGCGCCTTGGCATAGTGCGGCATATTGTCGATAAGCACATTGCGATTGATGTTGGCAAGCACTATATCGAACCCTTGCGCGGTCTTGACTGCCGTGACATCTCCGAGCAGAACCGACACTTTCGATGATAAGCCATTCAGGTCCACATTGTGCACGGCGTTCTCGCAGGCGCCCGCATCGATTTCCACAGCCACCACCTCGGCTGCTCCAAGCTTGGCGGCAAGGATGGCGAGGATTCCCGTGCCGGTGCCCACGTCGAGCACGCGCCGCCCCTCCACCTCGGCATCGATAAGCGCCTCAATCATCATTGTGGTGGTGGCGTGATGCCCGCTTCCGAATGCCATGCGCGGCTCTATCGTGATATCGTAGGGGCGTTGCGGATAGTCGGTATGCTCCGGACCGTGCACCACACAGAGGTCGCCGTAGGTCGTGGGGCGAAACGACTCTTGTTCCCACTGCCGGTTCCAATCCTCGCTCTCAATCTTCACATTATTATATATGATATGCGAGGAGAACGGGAAGGACGATAATGCGGCTGCTACGCCGTCGTCGGAATAAAGAGGCTCCTGCACGTAGGCATCGAGCACGCCACTTGCGTAATCGAAGCTCTCGTAGCCATGCTCGGCGAGGAATGCCGATAGCAAATCAGCCTCATCGTCGTTGATGGGGCTGAAATGGAATTGTGTAAGGATGTAATCAGTCATTTACGCCGCAGTTTCTTAAACATCTTGAAAGTCATCGAAGCAAGGCGCACGCCCAGATAGGCGAGCTCAAGCTTGCTGTAGTTGCTCACCACGGCCGGAATGATGCTGCCTGCGATGCGCACGGGGAGGCTGCGCTTGTCGTTGCCGTCGTTCTTCTTGGCGCCAATGCCCATAAACGAGGCTATGCCTTTTACCGCCGCCCCGGGGCTGCTGAATGTCGATGCCACATTGTCGCGATACGCCAGCATACGCTGCCGCTCATTCTCGCGGCGTATCAGCGCCTTGGCGCGCTGCAGGCGAATCTCGTCGAGGGTATAACCTTTCCACTCGGTGTTGCTCTCGGTTGCCATCACGCTCTTACTCTTTAGGGTTAAGAATCGATTTGGAAATCAAGCGAGCGAGCGGATCGACGATAAGCTTTCGTCGGAAAGCCACCACCAGCACGATGCAGATAATGAAGAACGCGGCCACTATGAGATTGGCGTAAATCGGACTACCGAGCAGGGCTGTAAGCCACTCTGTGACGGCGCAAGCCAGGAAGAATAAAGCGATAGCCGCAAGCAACGCCACAACACCGCTAAGGCATATCTTAGCGGTGATTACTGTGGCTGATTCGGTGACGGAGTACTTGGCGCAGTCCACTTCAGTGGCCACGTAATTCTTTACCTCGTCCCAAAGCTGCGCTTTATCGGGGATAGGCTGGCTCATGCTACGTTACTCCTTGATTTCGGCAGCAATCTGCTCCACGAGCTCCTCGATGTCGTCGTCGCTGAAGTCGATGCCGCGGCGCTTGAGGCTCTCTTTGATACGCTCGCGAAGCTGAGCACCCGATTCAGGCGCAAACAACAGCGCTGTGGCAGCGCCCACTACGGCGCCACCGAGAAATGCATACAAAATACTCTTCATATTGATTAAAGTGAGGTTTTGAACTAAAACTTGACGATTATTCGCCCTTTACTTCTTCGGCAATTTCGTCGGCGAGCTCTTCGAGCTGCGCCTTGCGAAGCTTCACGCCTTTCTCCTTAAGGAATTCGGCGATGCGGGTACGGGTTTCGGTGCCTTTCTCGGGAGCGAGAAGAAGACCTACGGTAGCGCCTGCTATTGCGCCACCCACTACTGCTAAGATAATGTTTAATGGTTTCATAACTGCTATATTATTATGGTGAAACAATCATCGTATTTCATCACGCAAAAACTGTGCCTAAAATTATATAATCTTTTACACATTTACAATTCTTGGCTTCATTTTTTACGTCATTGTGCCGAAATTTTTTGGTATGTGAAAAAAGAAGGGAACCGGCACGTGGCTGATTCCCTTCTTTATAATGCTTATGGCGATTACTCTTGGTTGAGCTGATACTTGACGTTGTCAAGAGCGCGCTTATATGAATCGCTTTCGGGGTCAAGGTCAACAGCCTTCTGGAGGTGAGGCAATGCCTTCTCATAGAGAGGAGTGACTTCGAGAGCCGTCTTGCGGCGGATTTCGTTGACGGTGAGGTTGGAGGGGAAGGAGTTGCCGGTCTCTACAGCTTTGTTGTAGTACATACGGCCCACGTCGAATTGACCCTTTGCGTAGTCAGGCTTCAGCTCGATAGCCTTCTCAAACCACTTGGTGGCCTCCTCGATATTGTTCTGAGCTTCACACACAGCGCCTTTCACGTTATAGAGCTCGGCATTGCCGGGTTCGGCCTTGATAGCATCGTCGAGCAAGCTATTGGCAGTGGCGTAGTCGTTGCGGTTGATGCAGTCGTTGATGATAACCGAGATGTACTGCGAGTCCTCCTTACCATATTTGGGAAGAGCGGCCTTGGCAGTCTCAATCACGCCGGCTTCGCCTTCGGGGCCGAGGTTGGCGTAGTTGCTGATGAGGTAGTCATAAACCTCTTTCTTATCGTAGTTATTGGCGAGGGCGTTCTTGAACGAAGTGATAGCCTTGTGGTTGTCGTTGTCCTGCCAAGCGGCGAGGGCCTGGAAGAACTGGATTTGACCTATGATAGTGTCGGCAATGACGGGAGCCTTAAACTCGGGGTTCTTCGAGATAGCTACGAAAGCGTCCCAAAGCTCATAGGCTTTCTTGAATTGCTTATTGTTGTAGTACACGGAAGCCATCTCAGTGACGTCGCCAAAGTGACCGCCGAGCGTAGAGGCCATATCTTTGGAGTATTTGGTCTTCACTTTAATCTTGCCTTCTTTGTCGCGCTTGGGCTCACCGGTCTTCTTGTCAACTTCGGGAATGGAGTCGAGCTTGAGGCCTTTCTGGAAGTAGTTGTAGCCGTTATATACGGCATTGGCCATATCAAGCTCATTGACAGCGGCACCGATGCTCTTCTGCCCGAGCATAGCATCGTAGTCCTTAAACTCGTTCTTACCGGCCACAAACCAAGCCTCGGCGTGGTCTTTGGTCTCAGGATTGGTGAGAGCGGGCTGGATAGCCTGACGAGCGCCGGCGAAGTCGTTCGACGACATTTTCTTGTTAGCCTCGTCGATAGCGCTCTTCTGGGCGAATGCACTGCCCGATACGAGAAGTGCACAAACTAATACAATAGCTGAACGTTTCATTTGGTCGTTAGTTTTTGTTGTCGTTAGTTCAAAGGTTTATTGTTTGATATTAAATTATTCGGAAAGTTTAAACTTCGGCCTCGGGAGCATCGCCGGCGGGGAGCACGGGAGTGTCGGGAGCGTCGGCGGGGTTATCGTCGCCTTCACCGAGCTGCTCGGAGTCCACTTTGCACACCGAAGCGATCTGGTCGTTCTTCTTCTCCAGGTTGATGAGGCGCACGCCCTGGGTGTTGCGTCCCATCACGCGGATGTCGTCGAGGCGCATACGCAGTGCGATGCCCGACTTGTTGATAATCATCAGGTCTTGGTCGGGGGTTACGGTCTTGAAGGCTACGAGGCGTCCGGTCTTGTCGGTGACGTTGATGGTGCGCACGCCTTTAGCGCCACGCTTGGTCAAGCGGTAATCCTCAGGCTCTGAGCGCTTGCCGTAGCCGTTTTCAGAAACAACGAGGATGGTGCGACCGTCGCCGGGCTTAAGGTGAACCATACCCACCACGGCATCGTCGCCCTCGTCGAGCTGCATACCTCTCACGCCGGCAGCGTTGCGGCCCATAGCCCTCACGTCGCTCTCTTTGAAGTGCACGGCGCGGCCGTTGCGGTTGGCGATGAGAATCTCCTCCTGCCCATCGGTGAGGCAAGCGTCGATGAGGTTGTCGCCTTCGCGCAAGTCGATGGCGATGATGCCATCGCGGCGCGGGCGTGAATAAGCCTCGAGCGTGGTCTTCTTGATGACGCCGTTCTTGGTGCAGAACACCACGTAGTGCGAGCGATTGTAGTCAGGGTCGGTAAGGCTCTTGACGCGAATGAAGGCATCAAGGCTATCGTCGCTTTCGATATTGAGCAGATTCTGGATGGCGCGGCCCTTCGAGGTCTTGGTGCCTTCGGGGATTTCAAACACGCGCAGCCAGTAGCAGCGGCCCTTCTCGGTGAAGAAGAGCATATAGTTGTGCATCGTGGCCTGGAAGATGTGCTCTATGAAGTCCTCGTCGCGGGTGACACCGCCCTTGGCCCCTACCCCGCCGCGATTCTGGGCGCGGAAGTCGGCCAGCGGTGTGCGCTTGATATATCCGAGATGAGAGATGGTGATTACCACATCGTCGTCGGCATAGAAATCCTCGGCATTAAGCTCTTCGGTGGCGTAGATGATGTCGGTGCGGCGGTCGTCGCCGTACTTGTCGCGCACCTCTTCAAGCTCTTCGCGGATTACGCGCTTGCACACCTCGTCGTCGGTGAGGATTTGGTTGAAGAAGTCAATCTGTCGCAACAGCTCTTCCAATTCGGCGTGGAGCTTCTCCTGCACCAGACCGGTGAGCTGGCCGAGGCGCATATCGACGATGGCTTGCGATTGCGGCTCGTCGAGGTTAAAGCGCTCTTGGAGGCGTATTTTAGCCTCGGCGGTATTGGCCGAAGCCTTGATGATAGCTACCACCTCGTCGATGTTGTCGCTGGCGATGATGAGGCCCTCGAGGATGTGGGCACGCTGCTGCGCCTTGCGCAGGCGGAAGCGGGTGCGGCGTATCACCACGTCGTGGCGATGCTCCACAAAGGCTTGCAACAGGTCTTTGAGGTTGAGCAACTTGGGGCGCCCTTTCACGAGCGCGATATTGTTGACGCTGAAGGAGCTTTGCAGCTGAGTGAGCTTATAGAGTTTATTGCGCACCACGCTCGCGTTGGCATCCTTCTTGATGTCGATTTCGATACGGATGCCGGCGCGGTGGCTGAGGTCGCGAATGTCGGCGATGCCTTCAATCTTCTTCTCTTCTACGAGCGAAGCGATATTGGCCACGAGCTCCGACTTTACCACGCCATAAGGAATCTCGGTGACGACAATCATCTCGTGGTTGGCCTTCTGTTCTATCTCGGCACGGGAGCGCACCACGATGCGTCCGCGCCCGGTCTCAAACGCCTCCTTCACTCCGGCATAGCCGTAGATGACGCCGCCGGTGGGGAAGTCGGGGGCTTTTATGTATTTCATCAGGTCGGCCACTTCAAGCTCGGGATTCTCGAGCAGGGCGATTGAGGCGTTGATCGACTCGGTGAGGTTGTGAGGCGGCATATTGGTAGCCATACCTACGGCAATACCCGAAGCGCCGTTGACCAGCAGATTAGGGAATCGCGTGGGCAGCACCGTCGGCTCCTGCAGTTCATTGTCGAAGTTGGGCTGGAAATCGACGGTCTCTTCGTCGATGTCCTGCATCATCTCCTCACCCATACGAGCGAGGCGGGCCTCGGTGTAACGCATTGCGGCGGGGCTGTCGCCGTCGATGGAGCCGAAGTTACCCTGCCCGTACACGAGCGGGTAACGCAGCGACCAGTCTTGGGCCATACGAGCCATCGCCAGATACACCGATGAGTCGCCGTGCGGGTGATACTTACCCATCACCTCGCCCACAATACGGGCCGACTTCTTCGTGGCCACGTTGTGGGTGATGCCCATCTTCTCCATTCCAAACAGAACCCTGCGGTGCACCGGCTTGAAGCCGTCGCGCACATCGGGCAAAGCACGCGAGACGATAACCGACATTGAATAGTCAATGTAGGCAGTCTTCATCTCATTTTCGATGTCGATCTTTACTATTCGATCTTGATCTATCATTTCATTTCTTTTAGTTGTGTCAATAAACGTACAAAGTTAGCAATTTTTTCGCAAATAACGGACTATATTTTCAATTTTGTTTCAGCCGGGGAGAATGAGGCGGTTTCGCATTTTGGCATAATCTTTGCAACACCGATGTAGATACAATTGAATATTAACGAATCGACTGAGAATGACAATCGACAACTTACATAATATGGAGCGTATGGGCCGTGACGACTACGCGAGGCCCTCGGTGCTCCCCATCATCGATGGAGCCGACTTCATCAACGACGACGATGACGACCTCGACGAGACCAACGACGGCAGCGGTATCTCGCGCCGCCGGCCCGCGGGTCGCTCCACCACTGCCGACAAGAACAGCGACAGCGACACCCCGCTGCTCGACAAGTTTGGCATCGATATGACCCGCCTTGCCGGCGACGGCAAGCTCGACCCCGTAGTGGGCCGTGACAACGAGATAGAGCGTGTGGCACAAATACTGAGCCGCCGCAAGAAGAACAACCCCGTGCTTATAGGCGAGCCCGGCGTGGGCAAGTCGGCAATCGTGGAGGGGCTGGCCCTTCGCATCGTGCAGCGCAAAGTGTCGCGCGCGCTTTTCAATAAGCGAGTGGTGTCGCTCGATATGGCCGGCATCGTGGCCGGCACGAAATTCCGCGGCCAATTTGAAGAGCGTCTCCAGACGCTTATCAAAGAGCTCGTGAAGCACCCCGAGATAATCCTGTTTATCGACGAGATTCACACCATCGTGGGCGCCGGCAACGCCTCCGGCTCTATGGACGCCGCCAATATGCTCAAGCCCGCGCTTGCCCGTGGCGCCATACAGTGTGTAGGAGCCACCACCCTCGATGAGTATCGCAAGAATATCGAGAAAGACGGTGCCCTCGAGCGCCGCTTCCAGAAAGTGCTCGTGGAGCCCACCACCGCCGAGGAGACGCTTGAGATACTTAAGCAGATAAAGAGCAAATACGAAGATCATCACCACGTGACATATACCGACGCCGCCCTCGAAGCGTGTGTCAGCTTGACCGACCGCTACATCAGCGACCGCCAATTCCCCGACAAGGCCATCGACGCGCTCGACGAGGCCGGGTCGCGCACTCATATCACCAGCATCTCCGCCCCTAAGGAGATTGAGGAGATTGAGAAGCAGATTGCCGAAGCCACCCGCAGCAAGCTCGCCGCCGCGCGCCAGCAAAACTTCGAAGCGGCTGCCAACTATCGCGACAAGGAGCAAAGCCTTCTCCACACCCTTCAGGTGGCTAAGGAGAAATGGGAGAACGATATGCTCAATCAGCGCGTCACCGTCGACGACGACCGCGTGGCCGAGGTGGTGGCTATGATGACCGGCGTGCCCGTAAGGCGCATCGCCAAAGCCGAAGAGCAGCGGTTGCTCGCTATGGACACTGAGATGAAGAAGGTGATAATAGGCCAAGACGCTGCCATCGACACCATCGTCAGGGCCATACGCCGCAACCGAATGGGGCTCAAAGACCCTAACCGCCCTATCGGCACCTTCCTCTTTGCCGGCCCCACGGGCGTAGGCAAGACCTATCTGGCCAAGAAACTCGCTCAGTACCTCTTCGACTCGGAAGATGCTCTTATCCGCATCGATATGAGTGAATATATGGAGAAGTTTACGGTGTCGAGACTCATAGGCGCGCCTCCGGGTTATGTGGGCTACGAAGAGGGCGGCCAGCTCACCGAAAAGGTGCGCCGCCACCCCTACTCCGTGGTGCTGCTCGATGAGATAGAGAAAGCCCATCACGATGTGTTCAATATGCTGCTTCAGGTGCTCGACGAAGGCCGCTTGACCGACAGCAACGGCCGCCAGGTGGATTTCAAAAATACCATTCTGATAATGACCTCCAACGTGGGTAGCCGCGAGCTCAAGGAGTTTGGCGCCGGCATCGGCTTCTCGGCTGCCGCCAATAGCGAGCAGCGGTCGCAAAGCATCATCGAGAAAGCTCTGCACCGCACCTTCTCGCCCGAGTTTATCAACCGCATCGACGACATAGTGTCGTTTGAATCGCTCAATCGCGACGCGATGCAGCAGATTATCGATGTGGAGCTGGCCGGATTCCGCAGCCGCATCGAAGCCTTAGGCTACATCCTCGAAGTCACGCCTGAAGCGCGCGAGCTGATTATCGACGAGGGCTTCGACCCGCAATACGGCGCGCGCCCGCTCAAGCGAGCCCTTCAGCGCCTCATTGAGGACAACCTCGCCGAGTTTATCCTGCGCAACTCGCCCGAGAAAGGCGCCACGATTACCGCTGAGCGCAACGCCGCCGGCGACGGCATCGATATGAAAGTGAAACAAGACTAAAAATATAATACACTATGCAGAAAGGTAAAATCGGGGTTTCGACCGACAACATCTTCCCCGTCATTAAAAAGTTCCTTTACAGCGACCACGAAATATTCCTGCGCGAGCTGGTGAGCAACGCCGTAGATGCCACGCAGAAACTGCGCACCCTCTCGTCGATAGGCGAATTCAAGGGCGAGCTCGGCGAGCTTAAAGTGACCATCTCCATCGACAAGGAGAACGGCACGCTCACGGTGAGCGACCGCGGTATCGGCATGACAGCCGACGACATCGACCGCTACATCAATCAAATCGCCTTCTCGGGCGCTGAAGAGTTTCTCAAGAAGTACAAGGACACGGCCAATTCCATCATAGGCCACTTCGGGCTCGGCTTCTACTCGGCCTTTATGGTATCAAAGAAGGTGGAGATCCGCTCCCTGTCGTGGCAAGAAGGCGCCAAGGCTGTGGCCTGGACTTGCGACGGCTCGCCTGAATACGAGATGCAGGAGATTGAGAAAGCCGACCGCGGCACCGACATCGTGCTCTACATCGACGACGACGATAAGCAATTCCTCGAGAAGAGCACCATCGACGGCCTGCTGCGCAAATACTGCCGCTTCCTGCCGGTGCCCGTAGTGTCGGGCAAGGAGCAGGAGTGGAAGGACGGCAAATATGTGGATACCGACCGCGACCTCGTAATCAACTCCACGGCTCCGCTCTGGGCTCGCAAGCCTTCAGAGCTTACCGATGAGGATTATCTTAAATTCTATCGTGAGATACAGCCCGGACAGGACGACCCGCTCTTCTGGATTCACCTCAACGTGGACTACCCGTTCACGCTTACCGGTATTCTCTACTTCCCTAAGATTCGTTCCAACTTCGACATCAACCGCAATCGCATCCAGCTCTATTGCAACCAGGTGTTTGTGACCGATTCGGTCGAAGGCGTAGTGCCCGAGTTCCTCACCCTGCTGCAAGGCGTGCTCGACTCGCCCGACATCCCGCTCAACGTGTCGCGCTCCTATCTGCAAGCCGACACCGCTGTGAAGAAGATTTCGAGCCACATCACCAAGAAGGTGGCCTCGCGCCTTGAAGAGATAGCCAAGAACCAGCCCGACGAGTTCCAAAAGAAGTGGAACGACATCCGCCTCTTCATCGAGTACGGTATGCTCACCGACGAGAAATTCTGCGAAGCGGCGCTGAAGTTTATGCTCCTTGAGGACACCGAGGACCAGTACTACAACCTTGAAGACTACCGCAAGCTCATCGAAGCCACCCAGACCGATAAGGACGGCAACCTGATAGTGCTCTACGCCACCGATAAGGACGCACAATACGCCTATATCGAGGCAGCCAAGCAGAAAGGCTACAACGTGGTGATGCTCGGCGGCCAGCTCGACCCCCACATCGTAGGGCTGCTCGAGCAGAAGCAAGAGAAGACACGCTTCGTGCGCGTGGATAGCGACGTGGTCGATAACCTCATCGACAAGGGCGAAACGGAAGCGGCCGATATCACGGCAACGGAACGCGTGATTGCCGAGGCGATGTTCCGCTCGGCTCTGCCCAAGCTCGACAAGGCCGAATTTATCGTAGCCGTCAAAGCCCTCGCGGCCGATGCCGACCCTGTGGTGCTCACTCAGCACGAGTTTATGCGTCGTATGAAAGATATGGCCGCAATGCAAGGCTCGATGGGCCGATTCTACGGCGAGATGCCCGACAGCTACACCCTCACCCTCAATGCCGCGCATCCGCTCGTGAAGCGAATCCTCGATGCCGCTACCGGCAGCGTGGGCGAGAAAGTTGACGCATCAGAGAAAGAGCTCAGCTCGGTCAACGACACCATCGCCACTATCGACAAGAAGAAAGCCGAAGAGCGTACCGACGCCGAGAAGACCCTGCTCGAAGAGAGCCGCAAGCGCGCCGAGGAGATACGCGCCGAGCGCGACAAGCTCATCGCCGACTACGCCGCCACGCAGCCCGTAGTGAGCCAGCTTATCGACCTCGCCTTGCTCGGCAACGGCCTCCTCAAAGGCGAAGCCCTCAGCCGCTTCCTCCACCGCTCGGTAGAGCTGCTCTGACATTTCATACCTTACAATAGTGAGGGGCCGACGCGCGTAACGACGTCGGCCCCTTATCTTATGAATCATACTCCTTCAGTCGCCGAGATGGCAGTCGGCGATGTGCTGCAAGGGGGCTTTGTGGATATCGCTCCAGGTCTCGTGGCGTGGAATGTCGCGGTCGAACTCGTTGGACGTGACGCGTTTCTCCTTATGGGTCAAGTAATTCCTGCTCACGTGGGTTATCTCGCCGGTATTACGCATAAAGCACTCGCGCTCCGAGCCAATACGATAGAAGCCCAGGCCTTGATAGCGGAAGAGGTCGGCGTCGTTGGTCACACCCCAGCTGCCGGCGCTGGCAAACTGGTGGAGCTTCACTTTCAGCACTCTGCGCTTGGTGATCTCGAGCGAGATCTCATCCTGGATGTTGCCTTCAGGGTCGGGCGGCGGCAGCAACTGCTCGTATTGCCCTATGCACTGGTACACACCCGTGACGCAACGAAAGTAAATGGCAAGGACACGAGTGGAATCGGTGGGCTGCGCGGCTATCACCAAGTCGCTCAAGGTGTCACCGTTCAAGTCGCCATCGGCGGAGACTATCTGGGTGCCGCGGAGCGTCGCCAAGTCGTAGCGTTCCGGCTCCGAGGCCATCACGCCACCGGCAAGAAACACGGTCATTAACAGTGGTAAGGCAATTCGTATCGCTTTCATAGTGGAGGTAGTTTAGTTTACAGGACAAATATAGCAAATTCTTGTTCATCACGCGCTATTGAGCCTCCAAAATTCAGCCTGCGGCCTCAAATCTTGCCAAAGTGAGGAAATATAACTATTTTTGCGCAACGTAAATAAACGCAACGACAATGAGAAAGAGATACAATCGCATTCTGCTCAAGCTCAGTGGCGAGTCGCTACAGGGCGAGCAAGGCTACGGCATCGACCCAGTGCGCCTATCGCAATATGCCGAACAGATAGCCAAGATAGCACAGGAAGGCACTCAGGTGGCCATCGTGATAGGCGGCGGCAACATATTCCGCGGTCTCTCAGGGGCGCAGAAAGGCTTTGACCGCGTGAAGGGCGACCAGATGGGAATGCTCGCCACGGTAATCAACTCGCTCGCGCTCAGCTCAGCCCTGACAGCAGCCGGGCAACCGTCGCGGGTGTTCACGTCGATCAATATGTTTCCCGTGGGCGAATATTATAGCAAGTGGCGCGCTATCGAGGCGCTTGAAGCCGGCGAGGTGGCAATAGTGGCGGGCGGCACCGGCAACCCCTACTTCACCACCGACACCGCTTCGGCGCTGCGCGGCATCGAACTTGAAACCGAGGTGATGCTCAAAGGCACCCGCGTGGACGGCATCTATACTGCCGACCCCGAGAAGGATTCCACAGCTACCCGCTTCGACGAGATTTCTTACGACGAGATCTACAACCGCGGACTCAAGGTGATGGACCTCACGGCCACTACCCTTTGCCGCGACAACGGGCTTCCCATCATAGTGTTTGATATGGACACGCCGGGCAACCTGCTCAAGGTGCTCGCGGGCGAGAAAATCGGAACGCTGGTGTACTGACAACGCCACATCATTTCGGCATCATGAAATAATTCCCTTGGCTGCACGCGCGACCGAGGGAATTTCTTATTGGGCGAGCGAGTAGGCGTAGTTGCGCCAGCGCTCTATCAGGGCCTGCATATCGGCCGGAATCTCGGAATCGAAATTCATCATCTCGCCGGTGCGGGGATGGGTGAAACCGAGGGTTTTGGCGTGAAGAGCGTGACGCGGGCACACGGCGAAGCAGTTGAGGACAAATTGGCGGTAAGAGCCGGAGGTGTTGCCGCGCAGGATGGCGTCGCCGCCGTAGCGGATGTCGTTGAATAGCGGATGCCCTATGTGGCGCATATGCACGCGTATCTGATGCGTGCGCCCTGTCTCGAGCTGGCACCTCACGAGGGCCACGTGGGCGAGATTTTCGATGAGCGAGTAGTGAGTGACGGCGTGCTTGCCCATCTCGCTCCCTTCGGGGAAGACGGTCATCAGCATACGGTCGCGCGGGTCGCGCCCTACGTTACCCACGATAGTACCTTCGGGCGGGTCGAGCCGCCCCCACACCAGCGCCACATACTGCCGCTTGGTGGTCTTGTCGTAGAATTGCTTGCCGAGGCTGGTTTTGGCGCCGGGGCTTTTGGCCACTACAAGGAGGCCGGAGGTATCCTTGTCGATGCGATGCACGAGGCCCACGCGCGGGTCGGCCACGTCGAAGCGGTCGTCGTCGCGGAAGTAGTAGGCCAGCGCGTTGAGCATTGTGCCGGTCCAGTTGCCCTGCCCGGGGTGCACCACAAGCCCTGCCGGCTTGTTGATAACCATCAGGTCGTCGTCCTCATACACGATGTCGAGGGGTATATCCTGCGGTATTATCTCGTTCTCGTAGGGCGGACGGTCGAGCACCACCCTCACCTCATCGCCGGGCTTCACCTTATAGTTGGCCTTTACGGGCCGGTCGCCTATGCGCACGCAGCCGGCATCGGCCGCCGCTTGAATGCGATTGCGCGAAATCTTGGGCATCAGCTGCACAAGGAATTTATCCACGCGCAGCAGCTTCTGGCCCGGCTCGGCTACGAATCGGAAATGCTCGTAAAGCTCGGGCTGAGCGCTTTCTTCGGTCTCTTGCAGCTCGTCGTCGTCAAGGTCGAACAGGTCAGGATCGAGCATAGCGATAATTACATAAAGTCGACGTTGCTCACAGAGTTGTCGCCGCGCACATTCTCGCCCTCACCGGCACCTTCGGCCTGAGCCGGCGGCACGCTGTCGGGCAGCAGATTCTCGGCGCCATCGCCTATCTCAAGCGTGATGACCGCGCTAGCGGGAATGCGGGTGCCCGGGTTGATGGGCAAGCCGTTCATCTTGGTGGCTATCACCAAGCCGCGGAATGGCGAATACACGGTGTCGATTTTCACGTTCTTAAGCCCAAGCGATTCAAGCACGGCCTGCGCCTGACGCACGGAGATTTCCTGAATATTGGGGAAGGTGACCATCTTGGGGGCGAAGGCGTTGATGGTGATATACACCGTGCGATGCGATTTCACCTTGGCATTGCCCTTTGGCACTTGGTCAACCACCGTGCCGGGCTTCACCTTCTCTTCATAGATAGAGTCGGTCACCTCGTATTTGAATCCGGCATTGTCGAGCTTGGCCACAGCCTCGCTCAGCGGCAGGTTCTTAATCTCGGGCACGGTGACATACTTGCCGTGCTCGGTGAAGATGTCAATCAACACCATCGAGAGATACACAAATGCCGCAAACGCTGCAAGAATCAGCACGGCATTGAATATTATGGGGTGACGCTTCAGGAAGTTTGGCTTCGGGGCGTTGGTTGGGCTGTCGTTATCCATCACACACGTTAGTTTGGTTGCAAAGTTAGCTCACCGAGAGCGAATAGCCAAATTTTTTG
>CAMHGU010000008.1 GCA_946184715.1 uncultured bacterium
TAGTCGACTGCTCGAATAGTCGATTAATCGATAGTTAACTATACGGTGCATTGCGCGGCGAATTATCTGAAAATGTTGACGAAAAGCTTGGCGATGCCGATTTCTTTTCTTAACTTTGCCTTTTAGGTATGCCTGATGATAAGCTGACATCAACCCTCACCCGATTTCGTGCCTATCTGGCCGAAAAAGGGATGCGGCGCACCCCTGAGCGCGACATTATCGCTCTGAAGGTGGCGCGGATGACCAATCTGTTTGATGTCGAAGCGGTTAAGGCAGCCATTGAGGCCGATGGGCAGCACGTGAGTCTCGCCACCATCTATACTACACTCAACCTTCTTGTGGAGTGCGGCTTGCTCCGGCGCCATCGCTTAGGCAACAACTCCGCTCAGTACGAGAAGGCCGCAGCCGGCGCCAAGGCCAACCATTTCCTCACCATTTGCACCCAGTGCGGCAAGATAAAGGAGGTGAAGGACATAGCGCTTATCCAGTTTATGAACTCGCTGCGCGTGGGAGCGTTCAAGGTGCAATATTATCAGCTCTACGTCCACGGCATCTGCAATGCCTGCTCGCGGCGGGCCAAGCGCCTCGAGCGGGAGCAAGCTAAGGCGCAAGCGATGGAACAGCGCCGCCTGGAGCGCGAGCAGGAGCGGCTGAAATCGAAAGAGTAACCTAACAATTCCAACTAACCATAAATCAATACCTTAACACTATGGCAAGAATCAAACCATTCAAGGGCGTTCGCCCTCCCAAAGAGTTAGTGACTCGCGTGGCCTCCAAGCCCTACGATGTGCTCAATTCGGACGAAGCACGCCGCGAAGCTGAGGGCAACGAGATGTCGCTCTACCACATCATCAAGCCCGAAATCGACTTCCCCGTGGGCACCGATGAGCACGACCCGCGCGTGTATGACCGCGCCGTGGAGAATTTCAAGGCGTTCCAAGCTAAGGGATGGCTCCGCCAGGATGAGAAAGAGCACTACTACATCTATGCTCAGACGATGGGCGATCGCACGCAGTACGGTTTCGTCATCGCTGCCTATGTAGATGACTATATGCAGGGCCGCATCAAGAAGCACGAGCTCACCCGCCGCGACAAGGAGGAAGACCGTATGAAGCACGTGCGTATCAACGACGCCAACATTGAGCCGGTGTTCTTCGCGTTCCCGGAAAATCCTGAGCTTGAGGCGATTATCAAGAAGGTGACTGCCGGCGAGCCGGAATACGACTTCGTGGCCGACGACGGCTTCGGTCACCACTTCTGGGTAATCGACGACGAGGCGATGATGAAGCGCATCACCGAGCTGTTTGCCGACATTCCGTACCTCTACATCGCCGATGGCCACCACCGCAGCGCAGCCGCCGCTCTCGTGGGCCACGAGAAGGCACTCGCCAATCCGCATCACACCGGCAACGAGGAGTACAACTTCTTCCTCGCCGTGGCGTTCCCCGAATCGCATCTGCGCATTATGGACTACAACCGTGTGGTCAAAGACCTCAACGGCCTGACGCCCGAAGAATTCCTCGCGCGCCTCGGCGAATGCTTCGAGGTGGAGGATATGGGTACAGAAATCTACCACCCGGAGCGCCTCCACGTGTTCTCGCTCTATCTCGGCGGCCACTGGTACAAGCTCACGGCCAAGCCCGGCACCTACGACGACACCGACCCGATAGGCGTGCTCGACGTCACCATCTCGTCCGACCATATCCTGCGCGACATCCTCGGCATCACCGACCTCCGCAGCGATAAGCGCATCGACTTCGTGGGTGGCATACGCGGCCTCGGCGAGCTGAAGCGCCGTGTGGATAGCGGCGAGATGGCTGTCGCCCTCGCGCTCTATCCGGTGAGCATGCGCCAGCTTATCGACATCGCCGATAGCGGCAACATAATGCCGCCCAAGACCACGTGGTTTGAGCCGAAGCTCCGCTCGGGCCTCGTGATTCATAAGCTCTCGTAATCCACGATAGCTACCTACGGTGGCGCCACGGTCTCGGCATTGCGAGGTCGTGGCGCCACTGTTGTAACCGTCTGAACGAGCGCTCAGTAGGGGAGGTCGTCGAAGAGGCTCGGCTCGCGCTGTGGCGACTGCTCCGGGCGCGGCCGTGGCGGGTTGCTTATCGACAGGCCGAGCAATCGGATAGGGCGCTCGCTGAAATCTACACCTTTCAGCAGCTGCTTGGCGAGCGGTAATATCTGCTCTTTGCTGCTGAGCACCTCGCTATGGGTGAAGCTGCGGGTGATCTGCACGAAATCGTGAAATTTCACTTTGAGTGTGAGCGTGGTGCCTTCAAAGCCGCTTCGCTCGAGCCTGAGCATCAGTTCGTTGACGATGTGGTTCAGCTCAATGATGGCTGCCATAGGCTTGGCGATGTCGGTGGCATAGGTGCGCTCGCACCCCACGCTCTTGCGCTCCCACTCGGTGACCACGGGCCGCTCATCGATGCCTCGGGCGAAGTCGTAGAACACCTGTCCCATCTTGCCGAAGTGGGCCGTGAGGAGGTCGAGTGGCGTGGCGCGCAGCTCGGCGCCGGAGTGGATGCCGAGGGAGTGCATCTTCTCGGCGGTCTTGGCGCCCACGCCCCAGAACCGCTCCACGGGGAGCCGCGCTATGAAGTCGAGCGCGCGGTCGGGGTGCACGGTGCAGAGACCATCGGGCTTGCGGTAGTCGCTGGCTATCTTGGCCAGAAACTTGCAGTAGCTGACGCCCGCCGAGGCGGTAAGGCGTGTCTCGGCCTTGATGCTCTGCTTGATGGCGCGGGCAATATCCACCGCGAGGGCGATGCCGGGCTTGTTCTCGGTGACGTCGAGGAAGGCCTCATCGAGGCTCAGCGGCTCTACGATGTCGGTATAGCGGTGGAAGATGCCGTGGATGACGCTCGACACCTCTTTGTATTTCTCGAAGTGGGGCTGTACCACTATCAGCTCGGGGCATAGACGATGGGCGGTGGCTATCGCTTGCGCCGAGTGGACACCGAAACGGCGCGCCGCGTAGTTGGCGGTCGAGACCACGCCACGCGGCCCGTCGAAGCCCACAGCCATAGGCTTGCCCACGAGCTCGGGGTTGTCGCGCTCCTCTACCGATGCGAAAAACGCGTCCATATCGATATGTATTATCTTCCGCATCTCTGAATCGGAGTGCCTAATATAATAAGGTGTAAGAGGAGCCTTACTCGAATTGACTGATGGTGACGATGCGGTCGAAGACGGCATCGGCCGGAGTGTCGGCCACCGGCTTGGCGCCGGTTTCGATGGCGATGAGGCGTGCCAGGCCTTGATTGTCGGCTTTGAAGTACACCTCGGCTCCGGCCGTCGTGAGAGCCGCCACGATAGGTCGCAGCAGCGCGTCGTCGCCTTCCACGAGCACACGGCGCCCTGCAATCTCCGGCAGCGGCGAGGTCGTCGGCTCCGGCTTCGGCGACGGCTCGGCCTTTGCTACAGCGCGGGCGGCGCGTCGCTTGATGGCTCCGGCGGCCTTTGCCTGCCGGTAGTCGTCCATCTTGTTCTCGAGCCAGTTGTCGGCCATCGGTCAGTCGAGCTTTGCGAGGCAGCCGGCTGTCAAGGCCGCGAGACGCGCGTTGTTGAGTACCAGTTGGATATTAGCCGCGAGGCTGTCGCCGCCGGTAAGCTCTTTCACCTTAGCCAGCAGGAACGGGGTGCTCTCTTTGCCGCGTATGCCGAGGCGGTTGGCTTCGTCGATAGCTTGGTCGATGGCCGTGTTGATGACATCGGCGGGCATGGAGTACTCTTCGGGGATGGGGTTGGTGACGAGCATTCCACCTTTAAGGCCGAGCGATTGCTTGGCGTGGAAAGCTGCGGCGAGCTCTTCGGGGGTGTCGATGCGATAGTCCACCTTGAAGCCGCTGTGGCGGGTGTAGAAGGCGGGGAGCTCTTCGGTGCCGTAGCCTATCACGGGCACGCCCTTGGTCTCTAAGTATTCGAGCGTCAGGCCGAGGTCGAGTATCGATTTGGCTCCGGCGCATATCACCATCACGGGTGTCTGTGCCAGCTCTTCGAGGTCGGCCGAGATGTCCATTGTGGTCTCGGCGCCGCGGTGCACGCCGCCTATACCGCCGGTGGCGAATACCTTAATGCCGGCCATGGCGGCTATAATCATAGTGGTGGTGACGGTGGTGGCACCATCGGCTTTGCGGGCCACGAGTACCGGCAGGTCGCGGCGCGACGCTTTGGTCACCTTCTGGCCTTGCTTGCCGAGGTACTCGATCTCCTCGGGGGTGCAGCCGGCTTTGAGCTTGCCGCCTATGATGGCGATGGTGGCCGGCACGGCACCGTGGTCGCGAATGGTTTGCTCCACCTTAAGTGCTGTCTGCACGTTTTGCGGATAGGGCATTCCGTGGGAGATGATTGTTGATTCAAGAGCCACTACGGGCTTGCCGGTGGCGAGGGCTTCGGCCACTTCGGGCGAGATTGATAAGTGCTTGTTCATTGTGTTATCTTGTTATATAAGGTTAGCGATATTGGGGTTGACGGCCTCGGCCGATTGCAACGCGGCGCGCGCGGCGGCAAGGCCGTATCGGGCCAGCGCCTGCGGGCCTCCGCCGGTGGTGGCGTAGCCGTACACCACGCCGGCAAGGAAGGCGTCGCCGGCTCCGGTGGTGTTGACCACCTCGGTGGCTTCGGCGGGCATTTCGAGGGCGATGTCGGCGCCGGCAATGTACACGCCATGTGCGCCCAGGGTGATATACACTTGCTCGATGCCTAAGTCGATGAGCCGGCGGGCGGCATCGGCTACGGTGTCGCAGCAGGTGACGCTCAAGGCCTCTTTCTCGTTGAGCTTAAGGCAGAACAGGCGGCGCTTGTGCCCGGCGCGCAGCGCGTTGACGATGCGTAGCGCCTTGGTGGTGCTGACGCCATCGACGAATAGCGGGGCCGAGCAGTGGTCGAGCAGATAGGCCAGAGCATCGTCCGATAGGTTGGTGTCGGCCACCACGGCATCGGCCTCGGCCATAGCCTCGGCGCGCTCGCTGAGCCATTCGGGGGTGATAAGGCGCACAATGTCGGTGTCGGCCACGGCCACTATCATATCGCCGCCGTGGTTGTTGACGCATAGGTACAAGCCGTTGCGCTCCTCAAGACGGCTTTCCGAGAGGGTGATGTCGAGCCCCGCGGCTTGGCACTGGCTCTGGGCTATGCGCCCGAAGGTGTCGCCGCCGAAGAGGGTGGCAAATTTCACGTCGAGGCCCATCAGGTGGAGGTTGAGAGCGATGTTGTGCCCTACGCCGCCGCTCCCGAGCCCTACTCGCCCGGGATTGCTGTCGGCCGTTATCAGTGGATTGGTGAGCGTGGCCGAGATGTCGATGTTCATCCCGCCTGCTACGATTATTTTGGGTCGTTGTTGCTGTTTCATTGTAGTCGCCACTTGATTGTAATATGGTGCTCAGAACAAATCGTTGAGCACAATGCTTTGGTTCACGTCTTTTGAATGTTCATTCTCAGTGACTCCGTTGGTTGTCACCATCACGAGCTGTATAGAGTGGGTTTTTGTGTGCTGCTTACTATGGAGGAAGGCGTCGATCTTGTTTTCAAGTTCTCTCTCATATTGCTTGGTGATTGTGAACTCGTGCTCACTGAATTTCATTTCACAAAGGTAATCTGTTCGTTCGCCTTTCCACTCCAATACAAGGTCGATTTGTGCGGCAGTGCCATTAGGTGCGACACCTCTCCAACAATAATTGCTGCTGATGGTGGCAATGCGCAGCTTTTCGCACATCATAGGCAGGTGCTCTATGCAGAGCAGTTCGAAAGTGTTGCCGGCCCAAGCATAAAACGTCGGGGTGCGTTGTAAACTACGCCAATTGCCTGCATTTGCACTTTTCCCGAGGATAAAGTGAAGATAGAAGATGGAAAAGAAATCCTTTAGCTGATAGACTGTTTCCACGCGCTCCTTCCCGTAACGAGGGTACTCGCGGGTAATACCTGATTGGTGTAGGTTGTCGAGAATCTTGCTAAATGTCCCGCCAAGTTCAATGCCCACTGCAGCGGCTAATTCTCGGCGCGTCATTCCATAGAACTTGGCACCTAACGCTTTGACGATATTCACATACCGCTCCGACGTGGAATAAAGGCCGGTATAGACATCCCTGAACTCCTGGTCAATCTGCTTGTCCTTAAAGAAAAAGTCATCGATATTTTCCGATAGGTTCTTCTCGTTGTCAATTCTGTCAAGATAGTAAGGAATACCTCCAAATGCCATATATGCTATAGCTGTTTCGTAACGGGAAAGTCGAAAACCTCGTTTCTTGAAATACTGCTCGCATTCGTTTAGCGTGAAAGGTGATAAACGGATTATATCCGTAAGGCGACCATGTAATCCACCATAATCGCGGATTACATTATCAAGCATCCAACTGGTTGCTGAGCCACACACTATCAACACGATGTTGCGCTGGCGGTCGGCCCATGAGTTCCAAAAATATCCGAGCTCGGTAATCAGTTCTGATGATTGCGAGCCGGCGAGCCACGGTAATTCGTCCAGGAACACTACGCGTCGCTTGCTGCGTAGCCCCTCCAAGTATTTTCGGAGTAATCGGAAAGCCTCTCGCCAGTTGCCGGGGCGGGGGGTGTCATCTGAAACGCCACAGTCAAGCAGACTCTCATAGAAATGATCGAGCTGAATTTGCTTGTAGGTCCGTTCGTCCTTCTCTTTGATGTAGGCTCCTACAGCGCGGAATGCAATCTTATCTTTATATACTTCTTCCACAAGATACGATTTGCCGACTCGTCGGCGTCCATAGATGGCTACAAATTCTGATTTGGGCGACTTCAAGAATTTTTCGAGTTTCTTGATCTCCTCGGTTCTGCCTACAATACTTTGGTATGCCATAATGTTGCTATTTTCAGGTACACAAAGGTATGTATTTATCGTTTATCCTCCAAAAAAATCAGCCGTTTTCAAGATTTTTTCTGAAAACGGCTGACTTTTTGGTCAATATTTAGGCTGATAAAGTAGATATATGCGGCAATCCCACCCAATAGGCTTCAGCAACTATTATCGGCACATTGGATGCCGAGCGGCTCGGCGGTGGGATGAGGCATCGGAGATGCCGAGCGGCTTGGAGTGCCGCGATGTGTATAGCATCAAGGAAGAGCCTCGAAGAGGGTCGCCGCTTGTTGTGATGATGCCCCACGACACGGGAGCCTCGGAGAGGAACCCTAACGCCGGCTATTGTTCTCTGCGCGGCAATGCGGTGCTAATAAACTGCGACCTTTTCAATGTCGTCGGCTCCACCGGCAATAGCTGTCGAAGGGAGATATGCCAATATAAAGCGACAGCCTCGCTTGCGGGCGGGGCTGTCGCTTTATACTGAGGTAGAGAGGCTGCGGGGTTAGCGCACGGCTCCGCCGAGGGCGATGTAGAGGGCGATGACGGCTTCAGTGGCGTCGTACATATTGACGGCCTCGTTGAGCTGTGCCTTGAGAAGGGTCTCTTGGGCAGTGATCACTTCCAGATAGTTGGCCTTGCCGTTGTCCATCAATTCGTGGGTGCCATCGTAGGCTTGGTGGAGCACTTCCACCTGGCGGTGGTAGTAGATGTGCTTCTCCTTGGCGGCTTGGCAGTCGGCGAGTGCTTCGTTGACGTCGTTGCCGGCATCAATCACGGTCTGCATATATCGGTTGGCCATATCCTCTTGGCGCAGCTTGGCTATCTTGAGGTTGCCTTTGAGCTGTCCGCGAGCGAAGATGGGCTGGGTGATGGAGCCTAAGATGCTGAGCAGTATCTTGCCGGGGTTGAGGATGGCGCCTCCGGCATTGTTGGTCCATCCGGCGGTACCTGAAAGCGACAGGCCGGGGAAGAATGCGGAGCGGGCAGTCTGCATATTGTAGAACGCTTCTTCCATAGCGTAGTCGGCCAGCTGCACGTCGGGGCGGTAGCGGAGCATCTGTGCCGAGATGCCGTGGTTGACCATCTCGGGTAGGGTGTAGCTGCCCCATTTGTTGCGCTGGATGGGCTGCGGCACGATGGCCAAGAGGCTGCAGAGGCTGTTCTCTACGCTCTTGATGTTGCGGCGGGCATCCACAATCTGTGTCTTGACATCGAGGCACGAGGCTTCGAGCTGCTCCACAGCGGTGGAATATATCTTGCCGTTCTCCCACAGCACTTTGTTGGCCTCCAGGGAGGCGCCCCACAGGCTGTCGGTGGCAATGAGAATCTCGAGCTGCTTGTCGAGCAGCTGGAGCAGGCAGTATTGCTGGGCCACTTGCGATATAAGATTGGCGCGGATGGCGTCTTCGTGGGCACGGGCCTGGAATAGCACGGCATTGGCGGCTCGGCGCTTGTTGGTGTAGGAACCTAACTGGCCGAAGTCCCAGTTGAGCTGCAACGGCAGGTTGTAGGCCTTAGTGGTGGTGCTGTTGAAGCTGGAGATGGAGCCTTGCGGGGCGAATGCCAGCGAGGGAAGTATGGCGAGCTTGGCAATCTGCAGCGAGGTCTCGCTCTGGGCCACGGCGATGCGCGCCGACTTGAGGTCGGTGTTGCGCACGAGAGCTGTGTCGATGAGCTGCTGCAGCATCGGGTCGGCAAAGAAGTCGCGCCACGAGAGCGGGGCCGGGACGTCGCCCGTGAGGGTGTCGGCCGCGTTGAGGCCTATCACATCGGCCGGTATCTTCGTGTTGGGCGTGTACTTGTCGTAGATGCCGCACGCTGATAGCAGTATAGCGAGTGCTGCTGTAATGAGTGAAATATGACGTTTCATTTTCGTAGTGTTAGTTTATAGAGTGGACATCTTAGTCGGCTTTAACTTCTTTCTGTTCCTGTTCCGGCTCCTGCTCGGGCTCCTCGGCTTCTTCAGCGGCGGCGGTAGCAGGCTTCTGGCCTTGATACTTCTCGTGCAGCTTCTGGAAGACGATGAAGAACGCGGGCACTACGAAGAGCAGGGCGACGGTGCCGATACTCATACCGCCGATGACGCCGAGAGCGAGGGCGCGGTTGCCGTTGGCACCGGCGCCGCCTTCAATCACGAGCGGTATCATACCGATAATCATCGTGGCGACGGTCATAAGAATAGGACGCAGACGCTCCTTGCAGGCCTCAAAGGCGGCTTCTGTAATACTCATACCTTGGGCGCGACGCTCCGAGGCAAACTCCGTGATCAGAATTGCGGTCTTGGCCAAAAGACCGATAAGCATAATGACACCGGTCTGCAGGTAGATATTGTTGTCCATACCGGGCATCTGGAGCAGGTTGCCGAAGTAGGCGAGCACAAAGGCGCCCATAAGCCCGAACGGCACGCTGAACAGCACGGCCCACGGCGTGAACCACGAGTTGTAGAGCGACGCGAGGATGAGATAAATCAGGATTACGCAGACGACGTAGATGAGCGCCGTGGCGTTGGAGCCGGAGGCTTCCTCAAGTTCGCGCGACATACCGCTATACTCGTAGGTGGCGGTTTTGGGCATCTCCTGCTCGAATACTTCGGCGATGACCTTGTGGACGTCGCCTTCGGTGTAGCCGTTGCCGGGTGACACGTAGCACGTGATGCTCTGGTACAGGTTGAAGTGCTCGATATTGGCAGGGCCTACTATCGGCTTCAGCGATACGAATTCAGAGATGGGCGCCATCTTACCGCCATGCACCTGCACGAAGATGTTGTTGAGCGACGACGGGTCGAGGCGATACTCGGGCGACGAGGCGGCCATAATGCGATATACTTTACCGAACTGGTTGAAGTTGCCGATATAAGCGCCACCGCAGAAGGCGCCGAGAGTGTTGAGCACGTCGGCCGGTGACACGCCGGAGCGGTCGCACTGGGCCGCATCCACTTCCACCTGATACTTGGCAAAGCGCTCTGAGTAGGTCGACATGGCCGAGGCAACCTCCTCACGCGCCATCAGCTTGGCGAGGAATTGCTCGGTGTGGGCGGCAAATTCCGATAGATTGCCGTCGCTGGGGTCTTCAACCACCAGGGTGATGTCGTTACTTGTACCATAACCGGGAATCTGCGGCATCTGGAACGGCAGCACGCGTACATTTTTGATGTTCTGGCAGCTGAAGTAGAAACGGTACTTGATATACTCGATGTAGTGGTTCATACCCGGACGCTCGTCCCAGTTCTTCATTCGCAGAATCATCGTGGCGTAGTTGGAGCCGGCGCCGGAGTACATACCGTAGCCGCAGCACACGGCGAAGCTTTCCAGCTCGGGAATCTGCTTGGCTTTCTCCTCCACCTGCTTCACCATTTCGCGGGTCTGCTGGAGGGTGGAACCTTCAGGGCATTGCAGCTCGACGAGTAGCACACCCTGGTCCTCCTGGGGCACAAGACCCGAGGGAAGGCTTGTCATAAAGAACACCAGCAGGGCGGCTGCCACGGCCAGCAGGCTCCACGACAGAATGGGGCGCTTGATAAATTTCTGAACGCTCTTGCTGTATTTGTTGTAGATGGCGTTGTAGCTTACGGTGTAGGCCTTCTTGGTGTAATAGGTGAGGCCTTTACCCTCTTTCTTGCCTTCGGTGACGCGCATCATTATAGCGCAAAGGGCAGGGCAGAGCGTCAGGGCCGATACGCACGACAGACCCACCGACGAGGCTATCGTCACGCCAAACTGCGTGAAGAATGTGCCCGATGTGCCCGGCATAAACATCACGGGAATAAACACCGCCATAAATACCAGCGTACACGATACCACGGCGGTCGATACCTCGTTCATCGCCTGGCGTGTGGCCTCGCGGGCATCGCTGATGCCGTTCTCCATCTTGGCCATAACGGCCTCGACCACCACGATGGCGTCATCGACCACCGTACCGATGGCGAGCACCAGCGCGAAGAGCGTGAGGATGTTGAGCGAGAACCCGGCCAGCTTCACTATGGCGAAGGTGCCAAGCAGCGACACGATAATCGAAATCGACGGGATGATAGTGGCCTTGAAGCTCTGCAGGAAGAAGAACACCACGAGAATCACGAGGATGATGGCGATGACGAGCGTCTCCACCACGTTGTGGATGGCGGCGAAAAGGAAGTCGTCGCTGGTCATCAACGTCACAAATTCCAGCCCGGCCGGCATCGTCTTCTTCAGCTCCTCAAAGGTCTTCTTGATGTTGGCATTCACCTCGGTGGCATTGGCGCCCGGCGCGGCGAAAACCATGAACATAGCGCCCGGGCGGTCCTGGATATTTGACGTGAAGTTGTAGCTCATAGCGCCAATCTGCACCTCGGCTACGTCGCTGAGGTGAAGGATGCCGCCGCCGTTGGTGCGCAGCACTATGTCGTTGAACTCCTCCACGGTCTTCAGCGTACCCTTGTACTGCATCGAGTACTGGTAAGAGTTCTTCGACTGCTCGCCGAGCGAGCCTACGGCCGAGACGAAGCTCTGGCCGCCTATGGCAGCGAAGACGTCATTGGGCGAGAGCCCGTATTGCGCCATCACGTCGGGCTTGAGCCAGATGCGCAGCGCGTAGGTGTTGCCCAGGCTCTGCACGTTGCCCACGCCGGTGATTCGCATCAGGCGCGGCTTGATATTGATATCCACGTAGTTCGACACGAAGTCCTCGTCGTACTTACCGTCGGCGCTCTTTACGGCGAAAATCAAGAGGATGTTGTTCTGGCGCTTCTGCACCGTCACGCCGATTTTGTTCACATCGGCGGGCAGCAGCGACTGGGAGCGGGTCACGCGGTTCTGCACGTTGACCGTTGCCATATCGGGGTCGGTGCCTTGCTCGAAATAGACGGTAATCTCGGCGTCGCCGTTCGACGATGCCTTCGAGGTCATATAGGTCATATCGGGCACACCATTGATGGCCTCTTCCAGAGGCTGGATGACCGATTTCATCACCGTGTTCTCATCGGCGCCGGAGTAGCTCGTGGTCACCTGTACCGTGGGCGGCGCTATGTCGGGGTATTGCTCAACGGGTAGTGTGTTGATTGATATGTAGCCCACGAGAGCTATCACAATCGAGATGGCACACGCCATCACGTATCTGTTGATAAATAGGTTAGTCTTCTTATTGTCCTTCATGGGTAGGAAGCTGATGATTCACGGTTCACTTTTTCTCCTTCTTGTCGGCCTCGGGGAAGATTACTTGCTGCCCTTCGGTGACGTTGTTGGCGCCGACGGTGACGATGCGGTCGCCGGTGTCCAGGCCGCTGGTGATGATGAAGTCTTTACCGTTGCCGGCATCTTCAATGGTCACGTTGACGGCCGTGGCGGTGTTGTCGGGCTTCACCTTATATACTAATGTCTTATCCTGCAGGCGCACCACGGCGTTTTGCGGAATCACGATTACGTCCTTGAAGTTGAGCGGCAGCACCACCGAGCCTTGCACGCCCGAGTAGAGACCACCATCGGGGTTGGGGAAGGTGGCTTTGCACGAAAGCGAACCTGTGGTGACATCGACCATACCCGTAAGGCTGGAGATGCGGCCCTTGTGAGGATACTCGGTGCCGTTCTTCATCACGAATGTCACCTCGGGCAGGGCGTCGATGTATTTGTCTTTGTCGCTCGGGCTGGTATTAATCGACTCTTCGATGATTGACTCGGGGAGGGAGAACCAGGCCTCCATCTGCTGGTTGCCGCTCACCATTGTCAGCTGCGTCATCGGGCTTACCTGGTCGCCGGCTCTTACCGGGATTTCGCCCACTATGCCCGCTACCGGAGCGGTGATGGTGCAGAAGCCGAGGTTCACGCGGGCTTGGTTCACTGAGGCTTGTGCCTGGGTGACCGCTGCTCGGGCTTGGCTCACGGCTGCCTCGGCCTGGCGGTAGGCATTGTGGGAGGTCTCAAGCGTGTAACTGCTGACGATCTTCTTGTCGTAGAGGTTCTTGTTGCTCTCGTATTCGAGCTTGGCGCTGTTGGCTTGCGCCAGAGCGGCCTGTAGATTGGCTTGTGCGGCCTGTAGATTGGCTTGTGCCGATTGAAGGTCGCTTTGAGCGTTGCGCGAGTCGATTACGAAAAGGGTCTGACCTTTCCTCACTTGCTCGCCTTCGGTCACACAGATGCGCATCAGCTGGCCATTCACTTGCGGTGAGATGGTAACGTCCGATTGGCCTTTCATCTTGGCGCTGAATCTGATCGGAATCTCGATGCTCGACTTTTTCACTGTCATCGTCTCAAACGACGACTGCTCCTCTTCAGGCATATCTACCTTGCACGACGACAGCAAGCCTGCCACAGCGCCGATAGTAGCCAATAGAGCCATTACATTCTTAATTTTCATCTCGTTGTATTTGATATTATTGTTGTTGCTTAATGGGGTAGGGACTCGCGGCTATATAAATGAATAATGTAGTACATCCGCTCGCCGCAAAGCACCGTGGCGCAGCGGGAGGGGAGCTTCACGATGATTTGCCCAAGAGTCGTTATGGCTGTCTTTTCTCATTTTCTATTTGCCAAAGGCCGGATGGTAGTCACAAATAAGTAAATGAACCAACAGGGCTACACCTTATTGATATTAAGACTTATATTATAAAAGTGATCCAGATGCGACTCGAACGCATGACCGACAGCTTAGAAGGCTGTTGCTCTATCCAACTGAGCTACTGGACCTTGCTCCGCAAAGCGTTGCAAAGATAAGTATTTTTTCTCGCTTATGCAATAGCCGAGGCCCCATAATAGCGCTTGAGGACCGCAGGGCAATTCAAATGAGATGAGCTTCTCCGCCTCCGGGCATCGCGCTCACTTCCGGCCGAGGCGGCCACCGGGTGATGTTTCGCTTATTTTCCACCGGCTAAAGGGTGGTTTAGACCCGAAAATCAAGGATTGTTAATAATTTGTGGCAGTGACGTTTGGCCGGGTGAAAGAAAATGTGTAATTTTGCGTGCTTTGTTCCGCACGGCCTCAAGGGGTAATGGGGCGGAGCGTGGGCAAAGACTTTGTAACTAACCTTATTTATTAACTAATTAATGAAAGAAAAAGAATTTATCTCTCCTGTAGAAGACTTCGACTGGGAAGCCTACGAAAACGGCGACACCCAGAACAGCGCATCGCGAGAGGAGCAGGAGAAAGTCTATGACGCCTCCCTTAACACTGTTAAGGATAAGGAAGTAGTCGAAGGTACCGTAATCGCGCTCAATAAGCGTGAAGCTGTGGTTAACATCGGTTATAAGTCGGACGGCATTATTCCTCTCGGTGAATTCCGTTACAACCCTGACCTCAAGGTGGGCGACACCGTGGAGGTTTACGTTGAGACTCCCGAAGACAAGAAGGGCCAGCTCATCCTCTCCCACAAGAAAGCTCGCGCAAGCCGCAGCTGGGAGCGTGTGAACCAAGCTCTTGAGAACGACGAGATTATCAAGGGTTACATCAAGTGCCGCACTAAGGGTGGTATGATTGTCGATGTATTCGGCATCGAGGCCTTCCTTCCCGGCTCGCAGATCGACGTCAAGCCTATCCGCGACTACGATGTATTCGTTGATAAGACGATGGAATTCAAGGTAGTAAAGATCAACCAAGAGTACAAGAACGTAGTGGTATCCCACAAGGCCCTCATCGAGGCCGAGCTTGAGCAGCAGAAGAAGGAGATTATCTCCAAGCTCGAAAAAGGCCAGGTGCTCGAAGGCGTTGTCAAGAACATCACCAGCTACGGCGTATTTGTCGACCTCGGCGGCGTGGACGGTCTTATCCACATCACCGACCTCTCTTGGGGCCGCGTAAATCACCCCGAAGAGGTGGTATCGCTCGACCAGAAGATCAACGTCGTAATCCTCGACTTCGACGACGAGAAGAAGCGCATCGCTCTCGGTCTGAAGCAGCTGCAGCCGCATCCCTGGGATGCCCTCGACCCCAACCTCAAGGTGGGCGACAAGGTCAAAGGCAAAGTTGTCGTTATGGCCGACTATGGCGCATTTGTAGAAGTGGCTCCCGGCGTGGAAGGTCTTATCCACGTGAGCGAAATGTCGTGGTCGCAGCACCTCCGCTCCGCTCAGGACTTTATGAAGGTGGGCGACGAGGTAGAAGCCGTGGTGCTTACCCTCGACCGCGAAGACCGCAAGATGAGCCTCGGTATCAAGCAGCTTAAGGAAGACCCGTGGGCTAAGATTGAAGAGCACTATGCAGTGGGCACTCAGCACACCGCTAAGGTGCGCAACTTCACCAACTTCGGCGTATTCGTTGAGCTTGAAGAAGGTGTTGATGGTCTTATCCACATCAGCGACCTCTCCTGGACCAAGAAGATCAAGCACCCCTCGGAGTTCACTCAGATTGGTGCCGACATCGAGGTGCAAGTGCTCGAAATCGACAAGGAGAACCGTCGTCTGAGCCTCGGTCACAAGCAGCTTGAGGCCAATCCGTGGGACGAATTTGAAGGCGTTTACACCGTGGGCAGCATCCACAAGGGTACTGTAGCCGAAGTGCTCGAGAAGGGCGCCGTGATAGCTCTCGAAGGTGGCGTGGAAGGCTTTGCCACTCCCAAGCACCTCCAGAAGGAAGACGGCACCACCGCTCAGAAGGGCGAAGAGCTCGACTTCAAGGTGATCGAATTCAACAAGGATTCGAAGCGCATCATTCTCTCCCACAGCCGCACCTTCGAGGATCAGAACAAGCCCGAGCGTGAGCGCAAGCCGCGTCGCGCCCCCAAGGCCGAGAAGGCTGAAGAGGCCGTTCCCGCTATCGAGAAGACCACTCTCGGCGACCTCTCCGCTCTCGCCGCTCTGAAGGCTCGTCTCAACGCTGAAGAGAAGAAAGAAGCTAAGCCCAAAGCTCCTGCCAAGGCTAAAGCTGAAGAACCGGTAGCTGAAAAGGCCGAAAAGCCCGCCGCTAAGGCTGAGGAACCCAAGGCCGAAGATGCCGCCGAAGAGACTAAGGAATAAACTCCACTCTCAATAATTAATTCCCTGTTGACCGGGGCCGACCGTGAGGCCGGCCCCGGTCGTCTTTATCCCGATAGTCTCTATAGTTTCTATAGATTCTATAGCCACTATAGCCACTACCACCCCACCGATGCACAACAACTGTGCAATATCTTCTCCAAAAAATGGCAAAAAATCGATTAAAGATATTGCGCAATCATTTTTTTTTATAACTTTGCAATTATGTTTCATAGAGCGGCCTTAAGGCCCGCAGCCGGCGGCCGCAATCGTGAGCACGAGAGAACTAACTTAATTACTAACTAATTAATAATCAACCAATTTACTAATTTAATTAATTACTATGGAAGCTCAAAAGCCCAACACTCAGCAGGCTACTCGCCCTGCGGCAGCAGCACCTGCAAAGAAAGCTCCCGTTGGCAAAGAACCACAGAAAAGCAACGTTCGTGGTATTAAGAACGCCATCTGGGTGATCGTAGGTTGCATCGCAATCGCCGTTATCGTGTTCATCTTCGTATTCGGCAACCCCGCCAACTTCGAAGATGCAGCTAAGAAGATGCCGAAGAACCTTCTCGGTACTATCTACAGCGGTGGTTTCATCGTACCTATTCTTCAAGGTTTGTTCCTCACGGTTATCGCTCTCGCTGTTGAGCGTTTCATCGCCATCAGCTCTGCTATGGGTAAGGGCAACAACACTAAGTTCGTAGCTCGCGTGAAGAAACTTCTCGGCGAAGGCCAGATCGAAGAAGCTCGCAAGGAATGCGCTAAGCAGAAAGGTACCGTCGGCGCTGTCGTTGACGCTGCCCTCATCAAATACACCGAGATGCACAACTCTACTGAGCTCACCAAGGAGCAGAAACTCACCACTCTGCAGCAGACCATCGAAGAGGCTACCGCCCTCGAGATGCCCGCTCTCCAGGAGAACCTGCCTATCCTTGCTACCCTCACCACTCTCGGTACTCTTATCGGTCTTCTCGGTACTGTAATCGGTATGATCAAGTCGTTCCAGGCCCTCGCCCAGTCGGGTGCTCCTGACTCAACCGAGCTCTCGAAAGGTATCTCTGAGGCACTTGTCAACACCGCATTCGGTATCTTGACCGCTGCTTTCGCAGTTATCTCTTACAACTACTACACCAACAAGATCGACAAGGTGACCTACGCCATCGACGAGGTTGGTTTCTCGATTGTTCAAACTTTCGCAGCTACCCACTAATCTTCAAGCAGTAAGTTAACTACCATTAGTCAAATCACTTTAAGTAACTAACTATGGGAAGAGTTAAAGTAAAAAAGAAGGATGTGTTCATCGACATGACCGCGATGAGCGACGTTACCGTGCTTCTGCTTACTTTCTTCATGTTAACTTCTACATTCCTCCAGAAAGAACCCGTTATTGTCAACACCCCGTCTTCGGTTGCCGAAGTGAAGGTGCCCGATAGCAACTTGGTTACAGTCCTCGTTAGCCCCAAAGGAAAGGTCTTCCTTTCGCTCACCGGCTCTAAGGATTCTACCTACTCAAGCGAAAAAATGCGCTTAAGCCTTCTGGAAAGTGTAACCGCAGAGTATAACAAGCATTACAAAACACCCGTCAGCTTCACCGACCAGCAGAAGGTTACCTTCGCTCGCTCCACTGTGATAGGCCTGCCTATCAGCAAGCTCGGTGAATATCTCGACCTCCTTGGACAAAATAAGGTGGAAAAGGCCGACGAACTTACCGATCCGGAAAAGAACCCCAACGCGGGTATTCCCATCGATATGAACGAAGACCTCAACAACCCCAATGAGTTCCAGATTTGGATGAACGCTCTCTACGACCTCCCCGGCGACGCCGCTTTCTACGATGACATCATCAGCGGTAAGGCTATCGCCCTTAAGGCCGACAAGAGCACTCCCTACGATGTGGTGCAGGTGGTAATGGATAATCTGCAGACATTGAAGATGAATAAGTTTACGTTCATGACAGCACTTAAAACTGAGAAATAATCATCACTATGGCTAAAGAAAAAGTTCGTCAAAAAAAGATGACTGTCCGCGTCGACTTCACGCCGATGGTGGATATGAACATGCTTCTGATCACGTTCTTTATGCTTTGTACCACGATGATTAAGTCGCAGACCCTCCAAATCAGTCTGCCATCGAACGATAAAGTAGAACAGAAAGATCAGAATAAGGTAAAGCAATCGGAGGCTATCACTTTCATCCTCGATTCAGACCGTGAAGCCCCCACCACCGATAAGCTTACCGGACAACCCGTAAAGGGTAAGGTCAAGAAAGACCTCATTTATTACTACGAAGGACAAGCCGATATCGCAGCCGACGCCAGCGGCGCGCTTACCAACAACAAGCTGAAAGTGACCGAGTTCGATCCCGGCACAGCCGATGAGCCGGCAGGTATCCGCAAGATTCTTATGGAACGCAACAAGGAAGTAGTGAAGCAGATTGCCGAGCTCAAAGAGCACTGGCGCAACAAAGAGATGACCGACGAGCAGTATCAGGATCGCGCCCGCGAAATCCGCAACGACTCCACTCTCACTCGCCCTGTGGTCATCATCAAAGCTACCCCCGACGCCTCTTATGAGAACCTTATCAGCGTCCTCGATGAGATGCAAATCAACAGTATCAGCCGCTATCAGATCGACCGTATGACCGCTGTCGATTCAGCTATGGTACTCGACTACGTCGCCAAGCACGGTGGACACAAGTAATTACTAAGTCGTATTGTTTAACCTCTAAAGATTTAAGACATGGCAAAAAGTGTAGATCTTTCGTCAAAAGAATGGTGCGACCTGGTGTTTGAAGGTAAGAACAAGGAATTCGGCGCCTATACTCTGCGCCGTGGCTCCTACAGCCGTCACAACAAGGCGTTCTGGATTACCCTCGTCCTCGTAGCTATCGCCGGCATCCTCGGCTACCTCGGTGTGAGCGGCGTGTTCTCTCCCGCTGAGCAAGACATTCTCTCCGAGCAGGATCAGCAGCTCCAAGCTTTCGCTAAGCAAGCTGAGAAGAAACCCGAAGAGGAGAAGAAAGAGAAGGTGGAAGTAGAGCAGCCTAAAGAGCTCCCCAAGGAAGTGCTCACCACGATGAAAGTCACCCAGCTCAACATCGTTAAGGATAACGAAGTGAAGAAGGAGGACGAAATCAAGTCGATGGACGAGCAGAAGCAGTCGAAAGAAGCTTTCGGTGCTGCCGACGTCAAGGGTAATAGCGACAATCGTGTCACCGCTACCGAAGTCAAGAAAGAGGACCTCGGTATTCAGGAAGTGAAGAAGCCTGAGAAGGAAGAGGTGTTCAAAGCCGTAGAGCAGATGCCTCAGTTCCCCGGTGGCGATGCTGAGCTTATGAAGTGGCTCTCCAAGAATATCCAATATCCCGCTATCGCGCAGGAGAACAACGTGCAAGGTCGTGTAATCGTCCAGTTCGTTGTCACCAAGACCGGTAGCATCGGTGAGGTGAAGATTGTGAAGAGCGTTGACCGCGACCTCGACAACGAAGCCAAGCGCCTCGTCAAGAAGTTGCCCAAGTTCATCCCCGGTAAGATGAACGGTCAGCCCGTGAACGTGTGGTACACGCTCCCCGTCAACTTCAAGCTCCAGTAATCTCTCAGCTTAATCAATCATTTGCATAAGCTACGGCGAGCCGGACTCCAAAGTTCGGCTCGCTTTTTTCATAGGCTCCGCGCGCGGCGCATTTGTGCCACCGCCGCGCGCCTATGTTGGGACGCAGGGCACTAAATGTGGCACTTTTCGGAGCGATTGCGCCTTAAGGTGTTTTGTGGGCCTGTGATGCTATATAACATATTGTATATCAGCGGTATTATTTGTAATTTAGTGGCCGTTTACAAAATCTTTTCTACTAATATCTAATTTTATTTATGAACCGATTCTACTTATTGATGTGTGCTTGCCTCCTGAGCATTCTGGGCAGTGTCCCGCTACAGGCCGCCACACCGCTCTCGCTCACTAAGGCGAGCCCTACAATCACTGAAGATTTCAATTCAATGTGGGACGGCACCGAGGCTTTGCTTCCGTTGCCTGATGAGTGGCGCATCGACCGCCAGCTTACAGCTCCACGCACCCTCAACAGCTACAGCACGGCCGCCACTGAGGTGATGTACACCGGCGGCGAGAGCCTCGCCTCCAATGCCAAGAACGGCACGTGGAACTTCGGCAGCAGCTCCGACCCGGCAGACCGCGCCGTGGGTGGCCTCTCCACCACCGTGGCCGACGGCACCCGCTGCGTCAGCCTTATGACGCGCCTCCTCAATGCCGATGAGGCCGCAATCAGTAGCTTCGCCATCAGCTACAATATTGAGAAATATCGCGATGGCGACAACACTGCCGGCTTCGTAGTGCAGATGTACTACTCTACCGACGGCACCTCGTGGACCTCGGCCGGTACCGACTTCTACAACTACTTCGCGCCCGATGCCGCCACGGCAGGCGCCGCTGTGGTGCCTATCTCCACCACGGCCGTCACCGCCAAGAATCTCAAGCTCGACATCGCCGCCGGACAGTACCTCTACCTCGCGTGGAACATCAGCGTGGCCACCGGCTCCTCGCCCAATAAGGCTATGGGCCTCTCAATCGACGATGTGCAGGTGACCGCCACCTTTGCCGACCCGGCTTCGCAGAGCTGCTTCATCTATGCCGAGGACGCCACCAAGTGGGCCAACCTCTACCTCTATGCCGAGGGCGCCGACCGCCCGTTCGGCGACGCTCCGGGCTCGCTGCCCGCCGGCACCACTGTCCGCAACGGCGTAAGCTACAAGTACTTTGAGCTGCCCGCCCCGGGTTCCTACACCCTCACGTTCAGCGACGGCACCACGGCTCATCAATATACCGCTACAGGCGTGGCCATCACCGGCGACGTCTTCTACTCGGTCAATCCGCTTACGCTCGATGTCATCGCCGACCCCGATTCCTATACCGGCTGGGTTGACCCCTCGCGCCCGCCGTTTGTGGCTTCGGGCATCTACCTCCGCGGCGAAGTCAATAGCTGGAATGCCGATGCCGATTGGCAATTCTCCGATGAGGGTGGGGGCGTGTACGCGCTCTACGACAAGACGCTCTCCGGCCAGTTCAAGGTGGCCGACGCCTCGTGGAGCTCGGCCTGCAACTACGGCTCCAACGGCACCTCCATTCAGATGGACACCCCCTACACGCTCCAGCTCGGCACCAACGACAATATCAGCACCGGCTCCAACAGCTACGCCTGCAAGCGCATTCAGCTGACCATCGCCGATGGCGTCGCCACCCTCGAGCTGCAAAGCGACGACAGCACCGAAGGCCTGACCTCGGTATATGTGATAGGCGACAACAACGGTTGGAACTATATGGACGCTACGGGCGAGCTGACGCTCACCGCCACCGAAGGCGTCTTCTCGGGCCAGGTGACGCTCCACGCCAGCGAAGGCGCCAATGGTCGCTGGCTCATATATCAGCGCCTCGGCATGGCAGGCCCGTGGGGTAACGCCGGTGGCTCCGCCGCCACTGCCGCCACCACCGCCGGCACCCTCGAGAAGGGCAGCAATGCCTCGATTCTCACCCCCGCCGGCACCTATGAGTTCTCATTCAACATCAACACCGGTGAGTACTCGCTCACTCAGCTCGAGAGCGTGGTATCGGCCGTAACTCTGCAGCCTGCTGCTACGATCCTCGTGCCTACGCTCCCCGCGGAGGTGAAAATCCTCTCGCTCAATAATAGCCTTATCCACTACAACGATCAAGACGCCGTGTTCAACGCTATCGCCGAGGCGATGGGCAAGAACGCCCGCTGGACCAAGCACTCGCTGCTCGGCAAGACCCTCAATGCCCACTGGAACGAGGGCGAGGGCGTGACACCCGCTGGAAGCCCGGGCGCCAAGAAGCTCGTGCGCTCCGACGCTTGGAGCCACATCATCCTCCAAGAGCAGTCGGCGCTGCCGCGCACCGACCTCGCCACCGCCCGCGCCAACCTCGTCAAGTGGATTGAATATATCCGCGAGAACTGCCCCAACCCCAACGCCATCATCATTCTGCCTATGAACTGGGCTTTTGCCGGCGACTGGGAGAACTTCACCGACTTCAATACTACGTTTGTCAAGAATTATCTCGCTCTGGCTCAGGAACTTGGCGTGGTGGTATGCCCCGTGGGCGTAGCTTATCAGAATGTTTACGAGACCGAAGGCTCTGAAGGCGCTCTGACGTGGTTCCTCGACGACCGTCACCCCACACCCAAAGCCACCTATATGGCCGCTTGCATGGAGTACGGCCTAATCTTCGGCGAAGACCCCGCCAATATCTCTTACAAGCCTGCCGACATCTCGGCTGCCGACGCCGCCTCGATGCGCCAATACGCCTCGGCCGCTCTCAGCGGCTTCACCAATGTGGTTGACCACAAGGCCGGCACCATTCGCTACAGCCTCAAGGCCCACGACCAGTTCGGTATGGAGCTTCCCGTGCCCGACGATATGACCGTAACCCTCTCGGGCGGCGGCTCGCTCAGCGGCGAAAACGTGTTCACCGCCGACGGCACCCTCGGTACCTACACCCTCACCGCGGCCAACACCACATTCACGGCCGAGGCGCAAGTGACTGTGGCCGAGGCTGAAACTGAGGTGATAATTGACCCCGCTATCGAGCTTAGCGCCGACGCGCTCACCGCCGAGGAGAACTTCGACGGCATCGGCAACGCCGCCGAGGCCACCCTGCCCACCGGTTGGCGCATCGACCGCCAGACCTCCGGCCCGCGCACCGTGGGCACCTTCCGTGATGCCGACGACGCCACGATGTACGCCGGCGGCGTAAGCCTCGCCTCCAATGCCAAAAACGGTACATGGAACTTCGGCAGCAGCGACGACGATACCGACCGCGCCCTCGGCGGCATCACCACCGGCGTGGCCGGCGGTTCCCGCGCCATCAACGTCTATGCCCACTATCTGAGCACCTGCAGCCAGAATATCGTCGATGTCACCCTGAGCTACGACGTGGAGAAGTACCGCGACGGTAGCAACGAAGCCGGATTCGACGTGCAGCTCTACTACTCTATCGACGGCAAGCACTGGACTTCGGCCGGCGCCGACTTCCTCACGCATTTCGATGCCGACGCGGCTACGGCCGGCTCGGCCGACGTGCCCAGCGTCACCGTCAACGTCACCGGTCAGCTCCCCGAGCCTATCTATCGCGGTTGCGACCTCTATCTGGCTTGGAACATCAGCGTAGCCTCCGGCACCGCCTGCAACAACGCCCCGGCCCTCGCCATCGACAACGTCGTCATCTCCGGCTCTCTCCCCGTGATTCCCGAGGCTAAGCACTACGTATATGTAATCGACGAGACCGGCTGGGACGCTCTCGGCCTCTACGCGTGGGGCGATAGCGAATTTTTCGGCGCTTGGCCCGGCATCACGTGGGCAGGCGAAACTGAAGTGGGCGGTTACATCTTCAAGGTGTTCCCGTTCGATACCGAAGGCGGCAACTACTCGCTCATCTTCAACAACTGGAACAACGGTAGCCAGCTGCCCGACTATAGCGTGACGGCCACCCGCGACTACTACTTCCGCCTCACCGATAAGGTTGAGGAGTTTACCGACCACGTCCAGACCACAACCGTGGGCGAGCACAATCCCTCCAACGCCATCACTTACGCCAATGGCATCGCATCGGCTTTCACGGCTCTCGAGGTTTACACCATCGACGGCCGCCGTGTAGCCGCCGGCGAGCGCAGCATCGACCTTCGCCCTTTCGCTAAAGGTATCTATGTGGTGCGCACCCTCGACGGCAAAGCTGTCAAGAAGGTGATGCGCTGATCGCGCCCGCTTTCAATATAGGATTCTTAGAGGCTCCGGAATTTCTGGAGCCTCTATATTTTTTAGGGCCTCTCGGGCTTCCCGAGCCGGGGGCAAAGCTGCCAGAAGGCTACGGCCGAGGCTGCGGCTACGTTGAGGGAATCGACTCCGTGGGCCATAGGGATGCGCACGGTGTAGGTGCAGCCGGCAATCACGTGGTGTGGCAGGCCGTCACCTTCGGTGCCGAGCACTATCGCCAGGCGCGGCTCGGCGGCGAGCTTAGGCGCGTCGAGGGCGATGGAGTCGTGGGTGAGGGCCATAGCTGCCGTGGCGAAGCCTTCGCGATGCAGCTCGCCGAGGGGGTCGCCGCTCCAGGCCCACGGCACGAGGAATACCGAGCCCATCGACACGCGCACGGCGCGCCGGTTGAGCGGGTCGCACGAGTCGCGCGACACCACGATGGCGTCGATGCCCAGCGCCGCCGCCGAGCGGAAGATGGCCCCGATGTTGGTAGTATCGACCACTCCGTGAATCACGGCCACACGCCGCGCCTCGCGGCACACCGCCGCCACCGTTGGCTCCGGTGGCCGTCGCATAGCGCAGAGCACGCCGCGGGTGAGCACGTAGCCGGTGAGCTGCTGCAGCAGCTCGCGGGGCCCGGTGTAGAGCGGAAGACCGGCGCCGCAGCGCGCCACGATGTCGGACGCGTCGCCTTCGAGGTGCTTACGCTCGCATAGCAGCGCCACCGGCTCATAACCGGCATCGAGCGCCACGCGTATCACCTTCGGGCTCTCGGCGATGAACACGCCCTTGTCAGGCTCCAAGCGGTTGCGTAGCTGCGCCTCGGTCAAGGTGGCGAAGAGCGCCACCCGCGGATCGTCGATTGATTGTATCTCTATTATCGGCATCTCGGGTAAGTTCTTTAGCGCAAAATTACGCATTTTCCGCTTACCGGCGAAATCTCCGGCCACCTCGCTTGCCCATCACCGCTCCATTTGCTATATTTGCACTAAAGTTTCTAAAGTAGTATTAGACTCAGGATTCGCAGTTTCGGGGTGCGCCTTGATGTGGATGGTCCTGGTCGCTATATGGATGCGGCTTGCGCCGCAGAAATGACTTGAAAATTATTTTTAAAATATTTTTTAATTATTTCTCGCGCGCAGCGCGATTCGTGTAGCGACGATGTAGGTGACAGAGACCCCGAGGGCCGGTTTTGGCTTAAATTTTACTTTAGAGTATTTGCATTGTAAAGAATAGCGACTATGAAGATAGAACTCATGGCCATAGGGCGCACTACCAATCGTGAGTTGGCGCAGCTTATCGAGCACTACGCCGATAGAGTGGGGCACTATGTGCCGTTTAAGTTCACGGCCTTGCCCGATGTGAAGAACACCCGCTCGCAGAGCGAGGCGCAGCAGAAGGCGGCCGAAGGGCAGCTGTTTCTCAGGGCCATAGAGCCATCTGACTGGGTGGTACTGCTCGATGAGCACGGCAAGGAGCTGACGTCGGTAGAGATGTCGCGCTATGTGCAGCGCAAGATGCAGTCGGTGCCAAAGCGGCTGCTCTTCCTCATTGGCGGGCCTTATGGGTTCAGCGACGAGGTGCGGCGCCGCGCCGCCGAGTCGCTCTCGCTCTCGAAGATGACCTTCCCTCACGAGCTGATACGCCTCATCTTCATCGAGCAGCTCTATCGCGCCTTCACCATCCTCCGCGGCGAGCCTTACCACCACGAGTGAGCCTCTCGGGCATATTTTAGGGCCGCGCTTGGATTATTGAAGAATGTGTTATATATTTCTAAATCAAAGCGTCAACGACGTTAATAACGA
>CAMHGU010000009.1 GCA_946184715.1 uncultured bacterium
GGGCCGTGGCTTATACGGCGGCGCGGCGGTAGAGGACGATGGCGATGATGGAGAAGACGATGTTGGGGATCCACTCGGCCACCATCGGGGAGGTGACGCCCGACACGGCGAAGGAGGCTGTAACCGTGGTGAAGAGGATGTAGCTGAAGCTGAGCACGAGGCCGATGCCGATGTTGACGCCGGTGCCGCCGCGGCGTTTGTGGGCCGAGAGGGTCATCCCGATGATGGTGAGGATGAAAGCGGCCACGGTGGCGGCGTAGCGGCGGTGCAGCTCTATCTCGAAGCTGGCGATATTGGCCACGCCGCGCTCGCGCTGGCGGGCGATGTAGCGCCGCAGCTCGGGGGTGGTGAGGGTCTCTTGGTCGTTGGAGGCGATGAGGAAGTCGCGTGGCTCGAAGGGGATGATACTGTCGATTTTCTTGCCGCGGGTGATGTGCTCGCGCAGCCCTTTGAAGTCGCGTATGGTGTAGTCTTCGATAATCCAGTGGTAGAGGGTGTCGTAGCGCACGTTTTCGGCCGAGAGGCGCGATTTGAGCTGGCGGTTGTCGAAGCGGTCGAGGGTGAACCCTTTGCCGCGCTTGTGGCGGGCGTCGAAGCTGTTGATGTGGGCCACCACGCCCGGCTCCACCTGCAGCTGGATGTTGAAGCCGTAGTCCACTTTCTTGTTCTTGACCCACTCGTTGGTGTAGGCGATACGCTTCACGTTGGCCGGCGGAATTACATAGGCGCTGAGCACGAAGGTGAACGCCGCAATTACGGCAGCCGAGAGCATATAGGGCCGCATCAGCCGCCTGAAGCTCACGCCGCTTGAGAGGATGGCGATAATCTCGGAGTGGTCGGCCATCTTGGAGGTGAAGAAGATGACGGCGATGAAGGTAAAGAGGGGGCTGAACTGATTGGCGAAGTAAGGGAGGAAGTTCCAGAAATATACGAAGATGGTGTCGTAGAGCGGGGCCTTCATCATAGCGTCGAGCTTCTCGTTGACGTCGAATACCACCACGATAGCGAGCAGGAGCACGATGGAGAAGAGGTAGGTGCCGAGAAACTTCTTGATTATGTACCAGTCGAGACGCTTGAGCCACCGTCGGCGGTCGGACGTTTGCGCGCCGGCGGCACGTGCGGTGCGTGCTTTCATCGCAAGCTTTGTAAGGCGTAGCTTGCGAAGGAGCATCAGGCCGTTGAGGATGAAGGGGTGGCTCATGACGGGAGGTCTCAGAGGCGGCGGGTTACGTTAGGAATCATCTCGCGCTTCCACGCGGCGAAGTCGCCGGCCACGATGTGGCGGCGCGCTTCGGTCACGAGCCAGAGGTAGAAGGCGAGGTTGTGGAGCGAGGCTATCTGCATCGCGAGCAGTTCCTGGCTTGCGAAGAGGTGGCGCACATAGGCTTTGGAGTAGAGCGTATCCACATAGGAGGGCCCGTCCTCTTGCAGGGGCGAGAAGTCGTCGGCCCATTTCTTGTTGCGCATATTCATAATGCCGTGGCGGGTGAAGAGCATACCGTTGCGGCCGTTGCGGGTGGGCATCACGCAGTCCATCATGTCCACGCCTCGGTCGATAGCTTCGAGAATGTTGGCCGGGGTGCCCACGCCCATAAGGTAGCGCGGCTTGGAGGAGGGCAGGATGGCGTTGACCACCTCAATCATCTCATACATTTTCTCGGTGGGTTCGCCCACGGCGAGGCCGCCTATGGCGTTGCCCTCGGCGCCGAGGTCGGCCACGAATTTGGCCGATTCCTGTCGCAGGTCGGTATATACGCAGCCTTGCACTATGGGGAAGAAGGCTTGGCGGTGGCCGTAGAGCGGCTCGGTGGCGTTGAAGTGGTCCCAACCGCGGCGCAGCCACTTGTGGGTGAGGTCGAGCGACTTGCGGGCGTAGCCGTAGTCGGAGGTGCCGGGCGGACACTCGTCGAGCGCCATCATAATGTCGGAGCCTATGATGCGCTGAATATCGACGGTGCGCTCGGGCGTGAACAAGTGCTTGCTGCCGTCGATGTGAGAACGGAAGTGGGCGCCCTCCTCGGTGAGCTTGCGGCGCTCCGCGAGGGAGAACACCTGGAAGCCGCCGCTGTCGGTGAGGATGGGGCCGTCCCAGCTGTTGAACTTGTGCAACCCGCCGGCGGCGCGCAGAATGTCGGTGCCGGGGCGCAGATAGAGGTGGTAGGTGTTGCCCAAGATGATTTTGGCCTTCACGTCATCGCGAAGGTCGGTCATCTGGACAGCCTTGACCGAGCCCACCGTGCCCACGGGCATAAATATGGGGGTGGGGATGAGGCCGTGGTCGGTGCTGATGACGCCCGCCCGAGCGGCACTATCGGGGGCTGTAGCTTCTATTTTATAGTCCATAACCGGGTTGCTTTACGTTCAGACTGCAAAGTTAGTCAGAATAATTGAATTATTGAGCCGCCGCGTCGCTTTTCCGGCCTCGGCAGCGCTATTCGGCGTCGGTTGCAGCTCGCCAGTTATCGCCCGAATCGCACGATATGATACAACGCATTGCAGCAAGAGTCTGTGCCGCAATAATAGGCTAAAAGCAAAAGGCTGTGAGGCTTCCTTTCACTTTCGTGGGGGTGGTGCCTTAGGAGGTGTGGCGCTGTTGAGCGCGACCGGTTTCTTTTTTGATAACCTCGAATTGTACGCCATTGACTTTGCCGCACACGTAGGCGCTCAAGGTCATATCGCCTATAGTTATACTGCTGACAAACAGCGGTTCACCCTTGATGATGAGATAGCACAGGAAGGAGGTGCCGCGGCGCAGGCGCGTGCGCTCGGCATAAATCACCTCGAACCGTCCTTCGCCGTGATACTGCGCTTCCATCACTCGGCCCGGCCGCCAAGTGAAACACACGATGTCGCCCTCGCTAAGGTCATCGAGAACCTCGATTTTTTCCTCCATGACGGGATTGCTCTGCTGGTCGCCGTGGTGTGTATATTGCTTGACGAAGGTTGTCCAGTCGGCATATCCGCAGAATTTCGCCAGCGTGGTTAAGGTAAATAGGCGAGGGGATACCTGCTCGCGTACATAGCCCCACATTCTCATAAGTGTGGTACGGCTGAGGCGTATTTTGGTGCGCTCCTCAATTATACGGCATGCGTGCTCAAACTCCTTAGGCGTGAGTGGCTTAAGGCTCAGGCATTCTTCCACTTGAGCCATTAACTCTTCAACCAGTTTCTGCTTGTTCTCGTCCATTATTATTGTCGTTGTCTTACTTTATCAAGGCGTTTGTTCACCTCGTCGAATATTTTATAGTTGGTATAATATACGCTATTATAAATTTCCGTAACTTCACGGTCGTTGAATCGTGGCTTAATCTCCTCAATATAAGAGTTGACGATTTGAGCACCACCTAAGAGGAGTTCTTGATTAAGATAAATGAGGTTGGAAAGCGTGTCGAGGTGATGGTTGAGCGCGGCGCTTGGATAGCCTGCTTTCACGCGGCGATTGCCTTCATTGATGGCCGCCTGCACAAGAGCGTCGCGGTCATTGGTAGGAGTTGCAGGTGGTGCTGTGGGCGCCGGCGTAGGGGTGCTTTCGATTGGCATAGCTTCAAGCGGAGCCGGAGCCACGTGGGTTACGGTGTCGGGTTCCTTACTCATTAGCGCGCCGTCGGCGGTGGTGATTATCTCCATTGCGCCACGTGGCCAAAAATAATAAAGGAGGGCAACGGCGGCTACTGCGATAAGGACTATGGCGGTGCCGTGTGCGAGCCAATGCCGCACGGCATCAGCACGGTCGAGGGCACGGCGCAACATCTCTACGCTGGCATAACGGCCATCGATTGGACCTTGGCAGCGCTTCATCACCGCCTGATACCGTTCCCCCGTGAGTGGTTGCATATCGTGGAGGATAGCACCCAGGCTGAATATGTCGTTGCGCACGTCGGGTTTGCTCCCTGCCGCCTGTTCGGGCGATATATAACCATCGGTCCCGGCCGCATGCTTGAAGAGGGTGTTGTAGTCGGCATCGGCGAGCCCGAAGTCAATGACTTTCACACGGTTGCCGATACGTGAAATCATGATGTTAGATGGCTTAAGGTCGCGGTGAACAATACCCGCCTGGTGGATATACTCCACCGTGTCAAGAAGCTGGTGAAGGATGTCGCGGCACCGGTTGAGGTCGGCACCCTCGTCAATCCACTCGCCGAGCGTTTTACCTTCTATATACTCCATGACGATGCAGGGACCCACGCCCCGAACATCCTCAAAACTGATAGCCTGCACCACCCCCGGATGCTGTAGCCGCATCAAAGTGGAGAACTCCTTCAAGAGTAGTTGCCGGTGAGTTTCGTCGTGCAAGTAGCCGGATGAAATACCTTTAAGCAGGAACCAACGCCCATAGCGCATCGCTTTCCATAGCCGGTAGTGGCTATGAATCGCAATGGGTTGAATGTTGGAGTACGTCTCGGACTCGGTTGCTCCGTCGTACTCCCCTATGATGGGGCCTGATTCAGTTAGGTCAATCATTATAGTCGTTTTGTGCTCAAACAAGCCGGTGTTTGATTTGGCAAAATTAGTGTTTTTCCCTTTAGTGTAACATCTTTTGAGCGAAAAAGACCGCATTAAGCCCGAAAGGAATTGAATGGAATCGACAGAGGAACAGATTGGAATCGGCGCCGGCGCCTCAAAGGAACTAAAAGGAATTCAATGCGGAACGAAATGGAGTCGGTTTCATTGTCCTATACTCCGTAAAATGGAATGAAACGGAGCGCGACAAGGAATGAAGTGGAACGCGACGTATCGATAATAGCCACGTAAATTTGCAATCGGATAATTGACAAGACGCTTAACGATTAGCATCGCAGTAAGGCTCGCGGGCTTAACTCCCACCAAGGGCTAATTAGGTTGTTCGCTAGGCAGAATGTCAACACTCCGCACCGACACCGGTGATTAAATAGAAAGCGTTATGCTTATTCTCGTGAGGCATAGCAGTCCACGCTTTCTTTAGTTAAATTTCTCCGAATGGACTGATAGGAGACTATTAACGCCACTATTATGGCAAATTTCGCATAAAAACGTCCCGGGTAACAACCTTAGGCGTTGTCTATATTCCAAAAATTTTATAGTACTTATTAACCTTTTATTAACTTTAAACGTTTACGTATGAAATTTCCAAATTTATTGACGGCTTTGACGCTGACGGCGTTGCTCGTGAGCTGTGGAGGTAAGAATTCAAAGGAGGAGTTCTCAGACTGGGACGATGCGGCAAGTGTTGAGGCAGATACTGCTCTCGGTTCTGAAGGCTCGGTGAGCGAACTATCTGATGAGCCTTCAAGTGAAGACGAAGAGCAGGTTGAAGATAGCGATAACTCTAACGGTGATTTTGTAATAACCCCCAAAACCACCAAAGTGAGTGGGAATATGGGAGAGTGCTTCGAAGTGGTAGATGGTTCCTATAAAATGGTTCATCACCTTATGTCTGACTATTTTGAAGTGAAAGTGAAACGCACCGGCGCAAGTCTTCCTCTGAATCCGGGTGAGAAACTCGGCAAGGCCTATGTTGATGAAGGTGACTTTATGGCTGTGGACTGGACAATGCATTTTTATGATGAAAGCGGAAAAGAAATTACTACGCTTGGTAACTATGAAGACGTCGAAGTGATGAATAAGTTTGCCAACTCTAGTGGTGGCACGATCAAGATGGTGTCGTTTGTTCCATCGTTGAGCGACGACGAGACATTTAAAGGCAGAACTGTGGGTAAGTTTAGACTTGAATGTAATGGAAAACACTTTATTGACGGTAGACCGCAATAAAACTTGACTACATATCATAGCTTAATCAGTTAAGAGCATCTATTTAATATATGGTATTTAGGGTTGTATGGCGGGTTAAAAAAGGCTCTGCCCGCTATGCGGCTTGGTTTAGAAAATAAGAGCCTAAAAAATGAAGTATTATGGAATTAAGTACTATTCTTATTCTCGTTTTCAGCTGGTTGCTAATTGCTATCGGCTTTCTGGGGTGCTTCATCCACAAGTTTCCGGGCCCTGTAATGGCATTCATCGGAATGCTGGTGTTCATTTTCGGGACTGGAATTCCCGTGCCCTGGGTAGGCATCGTCATTTGCGTGCTGCTGCTCATTATCACGGCTCTTGCCAACAAGAAGTTTATCCCCTGGGTGGCAAAGCAGATTAGCGACTTCAGCAATGGAGGCAAGTGGGGCGCCATAATTGGCTCCCTGATTGGCCTTCTTGTGATTGCGCACGGTGCCAATAGCGACAGCAATGGCATGAAGGTGCTGCTCGCGCTTCTGGGCTTTGGCGTGATACCGTTCTGCACGGCGTTGCTGGGCGAGTTTGCCTCGCGCAAAGACATGGGTCAGTCGCTCAAGCCTGCCGCAGCCGCCTATCTCACCTATTTGATGAGCATGATTCTGAAGCTGGCCGTATGCTGCTACGCGGTTTACATCATCATTACCAATGGTAATTGACCAAGTGCCCACAGTCATTCCGGAATTTACTTGGCAACAACTGCTCAAGGAAACACAAAACTAAAAACCGCAAACAATCATAAGCATTAAAATTTGCGATTATGACAAAAACATTAACAATTCTCACGGCCATTCTCTCCGTGTTCTTGGTCGCCTGCAGCGGCGGCAATAGCGGCGGCAACACTGAAGAGACTGCCGATATTCAGGAAGACGGTATCCATCCCGTCAGCACCAAGGTGCTGGGACCGCTCAAAGACTATTTCGAAGTCGTGGACAAACCATATAAAATAGTCCAAGAGGGGTTAAAAATAATCAATGTCGAATTTAAGCGACTCGCAGGTCAGTTTCCTCTTCAGGAAGGAGAGTCGTTTGTCGAAGGGAAGTCCGATAATGGTCTGTATATACGACTTATTATTGAATTCATTGATGAAGATGGAAATGTGACAGACTCGGCAATGGGTGATTTCGACAGTTTGAAAAGACTTGCCAGTTATGACGCGGGAGATACCGGGACGGTACGATTCTTCCTTGTCGATGGAAAAATTCCGGCCAAATTCCGAATCTCTTCAGAAATGGAGCATGTAGAAAGGGATGCGGCAAAAGGAACGGCCGGTGACCTGGACGATGTAAAGGCAGCAGCCGAAGCCATAGGTGCTTTGGGCGATGCCATAGGTGCCATAGACGAAGCCGCTTCAAAGTTGAAATAGCGTAAACCCGAGTCGGGTTTAACCCATCGGTAATGACCCTGACAATACGTGGCAGATTTGAGGGTGTGTCATAATTCAGTTATGGCTCACCCTCTTTGCGAATCAACCGTCTGAGAGTAAGCATCCGAAAGGGGGCGGGGGATTGGCGGGGATTGCCGTGCGCCCATACGGGTGTCGCCCAAAGGCGACCACGCCGATGGCCTCGGTATCGCAGTGGGTGTTGTGGCCACCATTGCGGCGACTTTGCCGCTAGACAATGTCGTTTTTGCTTTAGAGATGCGCCCCGACAGCCTTAGCGTTCCTCTCCGAGGCACCCGACGCGGAGGGCTCCATCTGTCCTATACTCCGTAAAATGGAATGAAACGGAGCGCGACAAGGAATGAAGTGGAACGCGACGTATCGATAATAGCCACGTAAATTTGCAATCGGATAATTGACAAGACGCTTAACGATTAGCATCGCAGTAAGGCTCGCGGGCTTAACTCCCACCAAGGGCTAATTAGGTTGTTCGCTAGGCAGAATGTCAACACTCCGCACCGACACCGGTGATTAAATAGAAAGCGTTATGCTTATTCTCGTGAGGCATAGCAGTCCACGCTTTCTTTAGTTGTTACCGCCATAAGGACTGCTTGGCGATAAAAAATGACTGCCTATGGCGAATAAAAGTATGTATTTAGGACAGGCGACGGAACACCTTATCCTATCAAAACTTCTCGCGGAAGATCGCGAAGTGTATCTTCCTACAGTCGATGACCATGGGGTTGATGCGTTGGTCTTATCGAAAAGTCTTGGCCCTGATGGCGAACGAATTTATCAGGAATTGCAAATCAAATCGTTAACGGAAGGAGGACTTTTTGCAGCTATTTCGTGCCCAAATCCACGTTCAAACTATTGGTTTGTATTCTACGTAAAGCAACATAATACGATGTGGCTTATCAACTCCATAGATTTTGTCAAAGAAGCTTCTCAAAACCAAACGGGAGATAATGTTGGCAAATATTCTATCTCGCTTGCAACAAGCAAAAGCATCAGCAAACTCCGCGAGAAATATATTGTGACAGATTTTTCAAAACTTCCTTAAACAATTTATGTTATGAAACAGTTTAATCTTATGTGGAACTATTGCCTTATAGCACTTGTTGCTATTATCGCAATGAGTTCATTAAATGCAGTGGCTGCAGATGAGGTAACGATTAATGGTATTGATTACTTGCTAACTGATGAAGGTTATGCACAAATCGTGAATTTCGATGCCGACGAAATCTCTGATAATCTGACAATCCCAACGGAGGTGACTCAGGACGGAAAGTCATATATTGTCTACAGCATGGTAGATAAGGCCTTTAGAAATTCAGAGATCAAAACACTTGTAGTTGAAGCAGATTGCGACATATCTGAAGATGCCTTCGCTGAATGTACTGAACTCACATCGGTCAAAATTAACGGGAATACATCAATAATTAAGGCTGGAGCATTTCGCAAATGCGCAAAATTGGAATTTGTCGGATTCAACGATAATATAACAGAAATCGGAATTAACGCATTCGCGCAATGCACAAGCCTAAAGACTATTACATTGCCAAAAAACTTGAAAAAACTTGGAGGAAATGCCTTTTTCATGTGTAAAAATCTTGAGACTGTCAATTTAAATCAAACATATAAGGATAAAATTGAAGTGGCAAAGACTGAAAAAGCCAAAAGGTTTTTTGATGGTACAAAGTATTTGTTATCCCAAAGTAAACCATCGGATGAAGTCAAGAAGTCAGTTGGCGGTTATAACATCAAATGGGGAAAATCAGTTAAATACTAATCGATATGAATACTAAAATTTTTCTTTTGTGCTTATTGAGCATTATGATATGCTCTCTTCCTGTAAAAGCTGAAATAATTGACGGTGTTATTTATGACGGCACTGTAATCATCGGCTATGACGCTACTCAGATTCCCGACACTTTAGTCATACCGGATTTTGCCACTGGCGGATATATGAAGGCAATGAAGGGTGCGCCTATGAAATGTCTTATTATACCGCAAACGTTTAAAATAAGTAATGGATTATTTATCCAATGCCAGAATCTGGAGAGTGTCACGATTGCTTCCACGGATATAAGTGAAAGAGCATTCTGGAATTGCACAAAACTAAACACGTTAGATTTGAAGTCTGGCGTAGAAACAATAGGAAGTGAAGCTTTTGCTTACTGTACATCGTTAGAAAAAGTTAAATTACCATCTTCAGTTATATATTTGGGTCCAAAAGCATTTGAAAACTGTGAGCAATTGAAGGTTGTTAAAATCAAAAATAGAAACCTGGTTGATGAAGTAAACAGTTCTGTACATATGTATTTCGCAAATACACCATTCTTGAGTTCGCAACCCGAAAGGCCTCGCAAACCAGGTATGTCCACGCCTAACAACTCAAGATATAAGATTAATTCCAGAACTAAAACTGTTGAGTATTAGTAAACTCTACTCTGGTATAATAGTACAAGACGATATCGCTTAACAATGGTGAAGTGATAAATTGCATTCGTTTGAAAAGCCGACTCTGAAGTCGGCTTTTTTTGACAGATCCGGTCAACCGTAACCACCCGAAAATGGCCGGCGTGAGCCGGCGGTTTTCCGGCTGTACCTTTGCGGGGAAAAGGGCTATGTCAAATCTGAATGAGATGAACGTCTGTGGTGGACGGCCACACGGGGCGTAGTCACAGCGGGACGCTAAAGCGGCTCGCAAGCTTCAAGCTGCTACGCTATAAGGCTCTCCGAGCTTCGTAGCATCTATTTGTGGCCCATCATATCGATCTACTTTTGCGGAGTAAAACCGCAAACTATTATGATTGATACCGCCCCAATATCCGCACCCATCGCCACTTTTCGGGTCGAGGCCGGAAAGGAGAGCATCTCGCCCGAGACCATCGGCAAGCTCCTGCAGGACATTCTCGACCTGCTCGCCACCGCCGGCACCGATGCCGAGCGACAAAATCCTCGACGACCGGGAGTAGCCGCTCACTGTCGGTTATGATGCAGGCCGCGCGGGACCTTCAAGTGCGGGTGAAATCATAAAAAATCAAAAAAATGGCCGATAATCGGAGGATATTGGCTAAATTTGCACTAATATGCGAAATGTGCATAACTACAACCAAATGGATTCAATGCGAACTACTATATATAAGATATTGACGGCCGTAGCCCTCGTGATGCTTTGCGCGGCGGGGTGCTATGCCAAGAATTTTAAGGTAATCATCGATGCCGGCCACGGCGGTAAGGACCACGGCGCGCTCGGCACCATCACCAACGAGAAGAGCATCAACCTCGGTGTGGCCCTGAAGCTCGGCAAGCTCATCGAGAAGAATATGAAGGATGTGGACGTGGTGTTCACTCGCGACGACGATACCTTCATCTCGCTGCAAGGCCGCGCCGAGAAGGCCAATAAGGAGCACGGCGACCTGTTTATCTCCATTCATACCAACTCGGTGGATAAGGCCTCGAAGAATCGCACCACGGTGAAGGGCTCGGCCACTTATGTGCTCGGCTTGCACCGCACCAACGACAACTTCGAGGTGGCCAAGCGCGAGAACTCCGTGATTCAGCTCGAGGAGGATTACAGCGAGACCTATCAGGGCTTCGACCCCAACTCCTCCGAGTCGTATATCATCTTTGAGCTGAGCCAGAGCCAGCATCTCGACCAGAGCATCAGCTTCGCTCAGGCCGTGCAGCACGAGCTGATGGCCTCGGGGCAGACCGACAACGGGGTGCGCCAGGCCGGTTTCTGGGTGCTTGCCAAGACGAGTATGCCGGCGGTGCTGATAGAGCTCGACTTCATCTGCAACCCCAATCGCGAGGCTATGCTCGCCTCGGAAGAGGGGCAGTCCACGCTCGCCAAAGCCATCTTTGAGGCGTTTAAGAGCTACAAGCGCATCAACGATCGCAAGGCCGCCGCGGCAGCCAAGGCCAAGAGCGGCTCTCAACCAAGCGGCAAGAACAAAGGCGGCAAGGGCGATAAGAAAAAAGGCAACGCCGCGCCCGCCACACCTAAGGATATAGCTTCGTCGGCCAAGTCGGTCAAAGCGTCGGCCTCCGATAAGAAGAACAGGAAAGACAAAGCGACCGAGGCTACTGTCGATTACGACAACCGCGACAACGTGGGCTCCGACCGCAAAGAGACAACCAGCTCTACTATATATAAGGTGTTGCTCTTCAGTTCCACTAAGCAGTTGCAGCCCAACGCCGCCGAATTTAAGAAGCTCACCCCCGTGGAAATCTACTTCGAGAACGGCTCTTACCTCTACACCTATGGCGAGGCGTTCGACCGCAACGGCATCCAAAAGGTGCTCGCCACGGTGAAGAAGAACTTCCCCGGCGCCAAGATTATCAAATTTGTGGATGGCGTGAGAGTCAACGAGTAACCTCGATTTTTCAATCACGATATTTCTTAACACCCGAATAGATGAAAAAAATCTTCCCCAAAGAGGCGATAATAGGCGTGGCAGTAGTGGCCAGCCTCGTTATCCTTTATTTAGGAATTGAGTTTCTCAAAGGAGTAAACATATTCCAACCGTCGAATTTCTACTACGTGATGCTCGATGACGTGACCGGCATCGACGTGTCGAGCCCTGTCACCATCAACGGCTATCAGGTGGGGCTTGTGCGGTCGATTGAATACGACTACCAGTCGAACGGCGCTATGAAGGTAGAGCTTAACCTCGACCGCCAGCTCCGAATACCCAAAGGCTCCCGCGCCGAGAAGGCGCAGACACTGCTCGGGGTAGGGTCGATCGACATCAAGCTCACCAAGGGCTCGGAGTACTACGCCGCGGGCGACGTGCTCCCCGGTGGCATAGCTACCGGGCTTATGGAAAGCGTGGCTGCCGAGGTGATGCCGAGCGTCAACGATATGCTGCCTAAGATCGACAGCATTATGACCAACATCAATCGCCTGACGGCTTCGCCGGCGCTTTACAGCTCGATCGACCGCCTCGACCTTATCACCCGCAACCTCGAGGCGATGACCCGCGCGCTCAACACCTCAGCCTCGTCGCAGCTCCCGCCCATTCTGAGCAATGCCAACGACGTGTCGCACGACCTTACCGTCATCTCGGCCGACCTCAAGCAGCTCACCGCCCAGCTTAAGGGAATGCCCATCGACGCGGCTATGGCCAACGTCAACACCACGACCGCCAATCTGGCCAATATGACGAGCAAACTCAACTCGCGCAATTCCACTCTCGGCCTCCTGATCAACGACCGAGCGCTCTACGACCACTTGAATTCCACCATCAACGACCTCGACTCGATTCTCATCGACCTCAAGGCTCACCCCAAGAAGTACGTGAATTTCAAGCTACTTTGAAAATGCAAATTCCTGAGCCGAGGAAAATGCTTATTTAAAATCATTCCAAATAAGCATTTTCCTCGCTCTTTTTTACGGGTTGCCGTTTCGAAAAGTTATCAACAATATTGCATCATCGGCCGCCATATTTTTTATCGGATTTCAGAGTGCCGACCCCGCAATGAGCTGACTATAAAGCAAGTCACATTTGTAAACAGCTATTTTTCGTTAAAAAGTTATTCACATTTTGCGGGTAGTTGATTTTCAGGGAGTTACAAAGATTTTCTTTTTTCCAAATTTTTCGCGCACTTGTTTTCAACAATTTTAATGGCAAACTTTGTAATCGCAAAACAGCCCGAAAATGTGGAGCTTGTTTGCCTTGACTACCGATGATTGACAACAATAATAAATACGAAATCGAAACGCTTTGGAGCCGTTGCTGCCGGATGATTAAAGACAATCTGACCGACGACGCGTTCAACGCTTGGTTCAAGCCCATTCAGGCAGTGAGCTTCGATGGCGTGTATCTCACATTGTCGGTTCCGTCGCAATTCTTCATCGAGCGCATCGAGGACACCTATTTCAACCTCTTCAGCGCGAGCGTGCGCGGCGTGTTCGGGCCGCAAGCGAAGGTGAAGTACAGCTTCGACGTGGTGAAGAACGACCCCGACACCCAAGTGACCTTAGCGCCGGCACCCAAGAGCTCGGCAGTGATGAACCGCGTGGAGCAGCAAGCCCCCGACGAGCTCGATAGCAACCTCAACCCCAAATACACCTTCGAGAGCTACTGCGCCAGCAGCAGCAATCAGCTGGCGCTGAGCATCGCCACCGCCATCGCCACCCAGCCGAGCCTCAAGACCTTCAACCCGCTCCTTATCTTCGGCGCCACGGGCGTGGGGAAGACCCACCTGATTCAGGCCATCGGCATCAAGATGAAAGAGACCTCGCCGCGCCTGCGTGTGCTTTATCTCACCGCGCGCGTGTTTGAGACCCAATACACCACGGCCATCAAGCAGAACAAATTCAACGACTTTATGGCCTTCTATCAGAGCATCGACGTGCTCATCATCGACGATATCCAGGAGTTTGCCGGCAAGGAAGGCACCCAGAACACTTTCTATCACATCTTCAATCATCTGCACCAGAACCAGAAGCAGATAATAATGTCGTGCGATTGTCCGCCGGTGAGCCTCGACGGCATAGTGCCGCGCCTGATGTCGCGCTTCAAGTGGGGTGTTACGGCCGAGCTTCAGCAACCCGACTACACGCTGCGCCGCAAGTTCCTCCTGCAAAAAGCCGAAGAGGATGGCCTCACCATTCCCGCCGATGTGATTGAATACATCGCCCAAAATGTGACCGAAAGCGTGCGCGAGCTCGAAGGCATCGTCCTCTCGCTCATCACCCGCGCCACCTTCCTCGGGCAACCTCTGAGCGTGGATATGGCCAAGGCTGTGGTGGCCAACGCCGTCGATGTGGCACGCCGCCCGATGTCGTTCGAGTTCATCACCGAGACCGTGGGGCAATACTACGGGCTCGACTCCGACCTCATCTACGGCAAATCGCGCAAGCGCGAAATCTCCGACGCGCGCCAGGTGGTGATGACCCTCGCCAAGAAGTACACCAAACTGTCGTCGACGGCCATCGGAGCCAAGCTTTCGCGCGACCACGCCACCGTGCTCCACGCCTGCAAGCAGATAGAGCAGCGCTGTAGCGTCGACCGTCAGCTGCAAGCCGACATCGAAGCCATCGAAGCCCAGCTCAAGCACTGACCCCTCCGGCCGGCACGTCGAAGATGTGCCGATGTGGTGGCGCTACGAATTGTGGCGGATCATCGAAGGTCGGTGAGGCCTTGATAGCGGTGTCGCGCGGAGTGTGTCACTCTGTTTAACCCTGTCCAATGCGAGCGATTGCCCCGACGTTAGGGTCCCTCTCCGAGGCGCCCGATTGGGTGGGCGTCGTTACACCCAGCGGCGCACACCTTCGGCGTGCTTGCAAGGTGTTATGCACGTTGCGGCTCTTCGAGTCTTTTGGCATCTCCGATGCTCCATTCACGCCGCCGTGCCGTGCCACGCCGCCGTGGCGATATGAGATGCCTAAACCGACGCGATTGCCGCACTAATGGCGGCAGCCGGTGACGACGGGCTGCCGGTAACGGAGCCGGGCGCTGCTCAGCCGGGGAATGGGAATCCGGCTTTGGCGATGAAGTCGTAGTAGAGCTTGGAGAACTGTTCGTTGGCGGCGCGTGGGTAGCGCACGTCGGTAAACACCTGCGCCAGCGTCTCTTTTCCGTTCTCTTCCACGAAGTGGCGGTTCTCAGGCATGCGCTCAATGGGGCCGTAGCTGCGGGCTATGGCCTCATCGCTATAGTCGGAGTAACGCTCGCGGTGCATCACGGCCTCAACGGGAAGGCGATGGGTGGGGCCTTTGGACGCATCGTCAAGCGGGAAGCCCACTGCCAGCGAAGCCACGGGCACCACTCTCTGGGGCAGATTGAGCGCTTCGGCAATCATCGGCGCGTTGTAAGTGGCGGTGCCCAGATAGCAGGTGCCGAGGCCGCTAAGCTCGGCGATGGTGGCAAACTGCTGCGTGACGGCTACGGTGTCGATGACGGCGCTCATGAAGGATTGGAAATTGCCGAATCCCGCGCTCGCTCGGCTGAGCCGGCACCAGTGCTCAAAGCGGTTGAAATCAGCGCAGAAAGTCACTATCAGCGGGGCGTTGACGGCCGCCGGCTGATTGAAGTGGGCCGGGTGGAGCCGCGCGAGGATGGCAGGGTCGCGAGTGACGATGATGCTGTAGAGCTGCATATTGCCTGTGGTGGGGGCATGGACGGCGGCTTCGACGATGCCGTCGATCAGCTCGGGCGTCACCTCCTTCGCTGAGAACTCGCGCACCGTGTGCCGGGTGAGGAAATATTCGGGGTTCATATCGGGTTATTGTTTTGGCGATGCAAAATTAAATCATCGGGGTGAAAAGTGAAACATTGTTGACAACTTTTTGCGCCGATAGTTGCCTAAGAATTATTTTTTTGTAAAATTTGCAAAGTAAACCGATGGGGCTGCAGGGTATCTTGGGGCGTCATTGGGGAAATCTAATGCTAACGACCATCATAAAAAGGTGAAAAATAAAACTTACAGCTACGACGAGGCGCTTGGCGCTTCGGTCGAATATTTCGGCGGCGATGAACTTGCCGCTCGCGTGTGGGTCAACAAGTATGCCCTGAAGGATTCGTCGGGCACCCTCTATGAGCTGACGCCCGACGATATGCACCATCGCATAGCCGCTGAGCTGGCGCGCGTTGAGGCCAAGTATCCCAACTCCTTGAGCGAGGCGCAGCTCTTCGAGCTGATGCGCCACTTTCGTTATATAGTGCCGCAGGGGAGCCCGATGACCGGCATAGGCAACCGGTATCAGCTGGCTTCGCTGTCGAATTGCTTCGTGGTGGGGCTCGACGGCAGCCCCGACTCGTACGGCGGCATATTCCGTATTGACGAGGAGCAGGTGCAGCTGATGAAGCGCCGCGGCGGAGTGGGGCACGACCTGTCGCATCTGAGGCCCAAGGGCACACCGGTCAACAATTCGGCACTGACCTCCACGGGCATCGTGCCCTTTATGGAGCGCTACAGCAACTCCACGCGCGAGGTGGCGCAGGACGGGCGGCGCGGCGCGCTGATGCTCACCATCAGCATCAAGCACCCTGAGGCCGAGCAGTTTATCGACGCCAAGCTCGAGGAGGGGCACATCACCGGCGCCAACGTGTCGGTGCGTATCGACGACGAGTTTATGCGAGCCGCAGCCGAGGGCAAAGAGTATAAGCAACAGTTCCCGGTGGTGGGCGTGCCTATGGTGGAGAAGAGCATTGATGCCGCCGCGCTATGGCACAAGATAGTGCACAACGCGTGGAAGAGCGCCGAGCCGGGCGTGCTTTTCTGGGACACCATCATCCGCGAGTCGCTCCCCGACTGCTATGCCGACCTCGGCTTCCGCACCATCTCCACCAACCCGTGCGGCGAAATCCCGCTGTGTCCTTACGACAGCTGCCGCCTTTTGGCCATCAACCTTTACTCGTATGTGAAGAATCCGTTCACGGCTGAGGCTACCTTCGACTTTGAGCTGCTTAAGGAGCACACGGGCTATGCCCAGCGCATTATGGACGATATTATCGACCTTGAGCTGGAGGTCATCGATAAGATTATAGCCAAGATAGCCGACGACCCCGAGAGCGATGAGGTGAAAGCCGCCGAGCTTCACCTTTGGGAGAAGATTAAGGCCAAGACCTCACGCGGGCGGCGCACCGGCGTGGGCACCACCGCCGAGGGCGATATGATAGCGGCAATGGGGCTGCGCTACGGCACCGCCGAGGCCACCCGCTTCTCGGTGGAGGTGCATAAGACCATCGCCATCGCCGCCTACACCGAATCAGTGAAGATGGCTCGCGAGCGTGGCGCCTTCCCCATCTACGATGCCAAGCGCGAGGCCGCTAATCCGTACCTCGCCCGCATCGCCGAGGCGGCGCCGGAGCTGTACGCCGAGATGCAGAGGGTGGGGCGCCGCAATATCGCCTGCCTCACCATCGCCCCCACGGGCACTACCAGCCTGATGACCCAAACCACCTCGGGCATAGAGCCGGTGTTTCTGCCGGTGTACAAGCGTCGCCGCAAGATTACCCCGACCGACCCCGAGGCGCGCGTGGATTTCGTCGATGAGAGTGGCGACGCCTTCGAGGAGTACATCGTGTATCACCCGAAGTTTGTGGAGTGGATGAAGGTGAAAGGTATCGACACCGCGCGCAACTACACCCAGGAGGAGCTCGACGACCTCGTGAAGCAGTCGCCTTACTACCGCGCCACCTCCAACGATGTGGACTGGCTCGAGAAAGTCAATATGCAGGGCGCGGTGCAGAAGTGGATCGACCACTCCATCAGCGTTACCATCAACCTGCCGGCCGACGTTGACGAGCAGCTTGTCAACGACCTCTATATGCAAGCGTGGCGCGCCGGGTGCAAAGGCTGCACCGTGTATCGCGACGGCTCCCGCGCCGGCGTGCTCGTGGCTGTCGATGAGAAGAAAGAGTCTGAAACGCAAGAGCCGGCGCCGGCAGTCCACGAGCCCGTGCTCAAGCGCCCCATCGAGCTGGAAGCCGATGTGGTCAAGTTCCAGAATAATAAGGAGAAGTGGATAGCCTTCGTGGGACTGCTCAACGGGCGCCCCTACGAGATTTTCACCGGCCTTGCCGACGACGAGGAGGGTATCTTCTGCCCCAAATCAGTGACCCACGGCAAGATTATCAAGGCAATCGATGAGCGCGGCAACAAGCGCTACGACTTCCAGTTTATCAACAAGCGCGGCTACAAGACCACCATCGAGGGCCTCTCGGAGAAGTTCAAGCCTGAATTTTGGAACTACGCCAAGCTCATCAGCGGCGTGCTCCGCTACGGAATGCCCATTGACCAAGTGCTCAAGCTCATAGGCAGCCTCGAGCTCGACAGCGACTCAATCAACACGTGGAAGAACGGCGTGGAGCGAGCCCTCAAGAAGTACCTGCCCAACGGCTCCGTGGCCAGCGGCCAGCGCTGCCCCAACTGCGGCCAGGAGACGCTCGTGTATCAGGAAGGGTGCCTGATTTGCACCTCGTGCGGTTCCTCGCGATGCGGATAAACCATCAATTGCGTTTTTCTTTGGCAATATTCAAAATAATGTATTAACTTTATAGCGTTGTAAAGAAACCAACTTAAAATAATAATTCATGAAACTGACAATTAACCTTAATTATCGAACCCAATGGGGCGAATCGGTCTATATCGTCGGCAACATCACTCAGCTCGGTGATGGCGACGAGCTCAAAGCCGCCCGCATGAGCCTTATGGGTTATGATACGTGGTACTACACCGTGGAGGTGCCCGATGGCATCGATGAGCTTGCTTATCGTTTTATCATCAAGCCCGACAATGGTCTATGGCAGCGCGAATGGGGCAAAGAGCACCGCATCCGCATCAGCAAGACCGTGAAGGATATGACCGTGCTTTCACACTGGCAGGCACAGCCATTCAACAAGCATTACTACTCGTCGGCCTTCATCGACGGTGTCAACAAGCGCGAGCGCGCTGCTCGTCCGCTTTTGGCCAAGGCCTCGGAGGCCCTCATCTCCATCGCCGCGCCCGACATCGCACCTGATGAGGCACTCGCCATCGTGGGCGACACCAGCTACCTCGGCGACTGGGAGCCCGGCAAGGCCGTGATTATGAACGACGCCAAGTTCCCCACTTGGGAGGTGAGCGTGCCCCTCAAGCGCGGTTCTGACCATTTCAGCTATAAATTCCTCATCGTAAAGAAGGAAACCCGTGAAGTGGTGGCTTGGGAGAACGCTTCCAATCGCATCTTCGACGTGCCACTCTCGTCGGCCAAAGACTCTATCGTGGTGGAGGCCCTCCTCTTCAACAGCCCCAAGGGCAACTGGCGCGGCGCCGGCACGGCAATTCCTGTGTTCTCGCTGCGCTCCGACGACGACTTCGGCGTGGGCGACTTCTACGACCTCTATAAGATGATAGACTGGGCCAAGAAGACCGGCCAAAACTTCGTACAGATACTGCCTATCAACGACACCACGATGACCGGCACTTGGACCGACTCCTATCCCTATAACGCCAACTCGACCTTCGCGCTTCACCCTATGTTCCTTCGCCTCGAAGCCGTAGGCAAGCTCAGCGATGCCGCTCAGATGGAGCGCTTCGCCGCCCTCCGCGCCGAGCTCAACTCGCTCAAGGAGGTAGATTACGAGCGCGTCAACAACGCCAAGCTCGAATATCTGCGCGCCATCTATGCCGAGAAGGGTGAAGAGACCCTCCGCTCGGCCGAGTATAAGAAATTTGTGGAGGAGAACGCCTATTGGCTCAACGACTACGCAGCCTTCTGCGTGCTGCGCGATAAGAACGGCACTGCCGACTTCAGCCAGTGGGGCGAATACGCCACCTACGACGCAGCTCGCGTGAAAGCCTTCATCGCCGACAACCGCTACGAAATCGACTTTGCCCGCTTCCTTCAGTATCACCTCGATAAGCAGCTCTCCGAAGTGCGCAACTATGCTCACGAGCAGAAAGTGGTGCTCAAGGGCGATATCCCCATCGGCATCAGCCGCACCAGCGTCGATGCTTGGGTCAATCCCTCGCTCTTCCATATGGACTGCCAGGCCGGTGCTCCGCCGGATGACTTCTCCGTGCTGGGCCAGACGTGGGGCTTCCCCACCTACAACTGGGAAGAGATGGCCAAAGACGGCTACCGCTGGTGGAAGAACCGCTTCGCCAAGATGTCGCAGTACTTCGACGCTTACCGCATCGACCATATCCTCGGCTTCTTCCGTATATGGCAGATACCTATTGATGCCGTTCACGGCCTGCTCGGCACCTTCAACCCCGCATTGCCCTTCAGCGCTGATGAGCTTCGCAACAACTACGACTTCTGGATTGACCACGACCTCCACACCAAGCCCTACATTATGGAGTATATGCTCACCGACTTCTTCGGCGACTACGTGGGCGAGGTGAAAGCAGAGTTCCTCTACGACGTCAGCTGGGGCCGCTACGGTCTCCGCGAGTTTGTCGACACTCAGCTCAAGGTGCAAGAGTACTTCAAGAACCAAGAGGACAACGAGCGCAACAACCGCATCCGCGACGGGCTCCTCGGCCTTATCGACCAGGTGCTCTTCATCGAAGACCCGCAGCGTGCCGGCCACTATCACCCGCGTGTATCGGCTCAGTTCACTTACACTTATCGCGCTCTCAACGAGTACGAGAAGTGGTGCTTCGACCGCCTCTACAACGACTACTTCTATCGCCGCCACAACGACTTCTGGTGGAACTCGGCAATGTCGAAGCTCCCCGAGCTTATCAACTCGACCGATATGCTCGTGTGTGGTGAGGACCTCGGTATGATTCCCGATTGCGTGCCCTCGGTGATGAACTCGCAGCAGATACTCTCGCTCGAGATTCAGCGTATGCCTAAGGACCCGAAGGCCGAGTTCGGCTATCCGGCCGACTATCCTTACCTGAGCGTAGGCACCACCTCCACCCACGATATGGCCGGAATACGCGGCTGGTGGGAAGAGGATCGCGAGAAGACGCAGCACTTCTTCAACAACATCCTCCACGAGTGGGGCGACGCGCCTTACTTCGCTGAGCCGTGGGTGTGTGAGAAGATTATCGACCAGCACGTGTACTCGCCCTCGATGCTTTGCATCATTCCGCTTCAGGATTGGCTCTCGATTGATGGCGACATACGCCGCGACGACCCGCGCGAAGAGCAGATCAACGTGCCGGCCAACTCGCGTCACTACTGGCGCTATCGTATGCACCTCACGCTCGAAAACCTCCTCTCGCAGGATGCCTTCAACGAGCGTCTGCTTGCTAAAATCAAAGATGCCGGCCGTTGATGCGTAGCCGTATAAGCATCGCGTGATATATACCGTTACTTGTCGCTCTACCGCGGGTGGCAAGTAACGGTTTGTTTTATAACCTTTCCCAATAGTAAGAGCTATGCGCAAGCCTTATTTTCAGCTTTGGATGCTCCTTGCATTGGCCCTCGCCCTGCTTGTGGCTTACTCGGCGCTGAGCCCCGTAGAGGTGCTGGGCTTCACGCCCCGGCAGTCGACGTTCTATCCCGACCTCACCGAGCGTCGCGAGCCGGTCTTTGCCGCGGTGGCCGAGACGGCCAAGCGGAGCGTGGCGCGTCAGCGTCTGCTCCGAGAGCCGCAGCGTCACGCTCCCGATACGGCGCCCAAGACTATCCTCATCATCGGCGACTCGATGCTCGAAGGCCTTGCGCCGCGCCTCGGCGCCTACGCCGCGCAGAATGGCCACACGCTCTACAGTGTGATCTGGTACAGCTCATCATCGAAGGTGTGGGGCAGCTGCAACAAGCTCGCCGAGTACATCAAGCAGTTCAAGCCCGACTATATCTTTGTGAGCCTCGGCTCCAATGAGCTGTTTGTCAAAGACATTGCAGCCAAGCGCGACGGCTACGTCAAGAACATCATAAAGCAGATAGGCGATATACCTTACGTGTGGATAGGCCCGCCCAACTGGAAGCCCGACACCGGCATCAACGACCTCATTGCCGCCAATGCCAAGCCCGGCTGCTTCTTCCTTACCAACGGGATGAAATTCGACCGGAACCGCGACGGAGCGCACCCCACGCGCGCCTCGTCGATAGTGTGGATGGATAGCGTGGCCAGCTGGGTGAAGACCCGCGGCCGATACCCCATCAAGCTCGACAAGCCCAAAATCCGCACCCAGCGACCCAAGCGGCAACTCATCCTTCAGCCACCTAAAGATTTCTGACCCGAACGCGATGCCCGACATCCTTCAAAACATAGCCACGATGCTCACCTACGATGCCCAGGCGCCGATGATATTCTCAAGCGGCCTCTTCTGGGTGTTGTTTCTTATCTTCTTGCCCATCTACGCCGCTCTGAAGCGCCGAACGACGCAGATGATGATTTGGGTGGTGGCCTTCAGCCTATATTTCTACTATAAATCGAGCGGGTGGTTTTTTCTCTTGCTCACCTTCACCTCGATGTGTGACTGGCTCCTGTCGCGCCTGATAGCCCGCTTGGAGGTGAAATGGAAGCGGCGCCTGGCGATGTGGGCATCGGTGACCCTCTCGCTGTCGATACTCGGCTACTTCAAATACGCAAATTTCTTCCTCTGGAACTTCGACCGAATGGTGGGCGCCAATTTTCAGCCGCTCGACATCATTCTGCCCGTGGGCATATCGTTCTACACGTTCCAGTCGATAAGCTACGTGGTGGATGTGTACAAGCGGCGCTTGCAGCCGTCGGCCTCTTGGCTCGAGTATGTGTTCTACCTCTCGTTCTTCCCTCAATTGGTGGCCGGCCCGATAGTGCGCGCCGACTACTTCTTGCCGCAGCTACGCCGCAATGAGAAGGCCTCGCGCTTTCAGGTGTGGAGCGGGCTGTGGCTTATCATTCTCGGCATCGTCAAGAAAGCCGTTGTGGCCGACTATATCGCGCAGTACAACGACCTCATATTCGACAATCCGGCCGGATATGGCGGCGTGGAATCGCTGATGGCCGTCATCGGCTACACCATTCAGATTTATTGCGACTTCTCGGGCTACTCCGATATGGCTATCGGCATCGCCTCGATTATGGGGTTTCACCTGGGCGACAACTTCCGGCTGCCGTATCAGTCGAAAAACATCACGGAGTTCTGGCGGCGGTGGCATATCTCGCTCTCGTCGTGGCTCCGCGACTATATCTACATTCCGCTTGGCGGCAATCGTCGTGGCAAGTTTCGTACATATCTCAACAACCTCATCACAATGCTGCTCGGCGGGCTGTGGCACGGGGCAGCCTGGAAATTCGTGTTCTGGGGCGGTGCCCACGGGGTGGGGCTGATGCTTCACAAAGCGTGCCGGCCGTGGCTCAGCCGCTTGCCCGATAATTTTGTGGTGCGCGCGCTATCGTGGTTGGTCACCATCGTGTTTGTGGCTCTGCTATGGGTATTCTTCCGCGCACAGAGCTTCAGCGACGCTATCGTGGTGCTATCCAATGTGTTCACTCGCTTTGATGCGGCCCATTTTGTGCCGTTTGTCACGGCACGTCTCGTGTGGGTCGTTATGGTGACAGTGATGATTATCAGCCACGCTATTCCGATGCGAGCTTATAGCCGCGCAAAAGCTTGGTTCGTGATGTCGCATTGGTCGATAAAATTTATTATCTTTGTGGTGGCTGTGCAGCTCGTAGTAGAGTTTGCCAGTAGTGAAGTAACACCTTTTATCTATTTCCAGTTCTGATGAATAATCCGATACGAATATTGATAGCAGTGCTGATGACGATGGCGTCGATAGCCGGCGCTATGGCGCAAGATGCTGAGCAAGAGCCACAACCGAAGCTCGACTACAAGGGCGAGCCGTTCTCCTATATCCCGCAATTCGGCTTCACGCTCCGCACTCGCGCGGCTTATTCGATGGAGGCGCGCGGGTTTCAGTTCAGTGTGCTCAACACTCGCGTGTCGATGCGCGGTATGGCAGCATCGTTTCTTTCGTATCGAGCTGAGGTGGATTTATACAACCAGGGCAAATTCGGCGTCTCCGATGTGTTTCTGCGGGGCCACATAGGGCAGCAACTGTTTGTAACCGTGGGGCGTCATCGCGACCCGTTCGGCATCGATGTCACGGCCTCGCCTGCCACCCAGACCTTTGCCAACCGGTCGTTTGGCGCCGACTGTATGTCCGACCTTCGCGACATCGGCATCTCGGCCACCTATCAGCCTGCGGCCGTGCCGCTAATCGCCGAGGTGGGCGTCTACAACGGCTCGGGCGATGCGCTCGCTTGGCACGGCAGCCCCCTCGCCGCGGCGCGCCTCGGGTTCAAGTTCCAGGAGGTCAACGTGTCGGCCTCGTTCCGCACCTACTCGCCTGATTCACTGCGAATGAACTTTTTCGATGCCGGCTTCTCGTGGAGCCACGACCGCTTCTTTGCCGAGGCTGAGTACATCTATCAGCACTATGCCCGCAACGCCCACAAAGCGGCCCACGGTGTCAACGTTATGGCCACCTATACCTTGCCGATTCAGAGCCGAGTGCTCTCGGCGCTGACCTTCGGCGCGCGTTTCGATTATATGAGCGATCACAGCACCGGCTACCGCGATATCGGTCTCAAGCTTATCACCGACAATCCGCAGCGGTCGCGCCTCACTCTCGGGCTTGCCGCCCTGCGCTTCGACAAGGTCAACGCGCGCCTCAGGCTCGACTATGAGAAGTATTTCGGCACTCGCGGTCTTAAGCTCCCCGATAAGGAGGGCGACAACATCCTGCTCGAGCTGGTGGTGTATATGTAATTGCCTGAAAA
>CAMHGU010000010.1 GCA_946184715.1 uncultured bacterium
GATATCGTCCGATGCCCCATTCACAACACGGTGCCGCTCGATATCGTCCGATGCCTCTTTCACAACACGGTGCCGCCCGGTATCTTTCGATGTCTCATTCATAACTTCCCAGAAGTTATGGGTAATACAAAAGCAGCTACCTTGTAAGGCAGCTGCTTTGCGCTTCAAGATGGACTTGAACCAACGACCCCCTGATTAACAGTCAGGTGCTCTAACCAACTGAGCTATTGAAGCAATAATTCTAACTAACTACAGAGGGCTTTCCCTCAAATGCACGGCAAAGGTAGTTCGAATTTTTCAATTACGCAAATTCTCGGGCGTAATATTTCGCATTTTTTGTAAATTTCTCGTTCCGGAGGCCGTTTTGGCTGTCATTTTTAGTCGACAAGAGCCACATCACGGCCCTCGATAGCGCGGATTGCGGCCACCATCGAAGCCAGCTCGGGCGGGGTGAGCGACGCGGCGTGGTCGGGGCCACTGAGGTCGCGCGAGAGCGTGAAGTGCTTCTCAATGACCACAGCGCCGAGCGCCACGGCCGCCACGGGCACCTCAATGCCGAGCGTATGGTCGCTGTAGCCCACGCTGCAACCGAAGCGCTGCCTTAGCGTGGTCATCGCCCTGAGGTTTACCTCCTCGTAAGGCGTGGGATACTGAGTGGTGCAGTGCAGCAGCGTAATCTCGCTCCGTTGCCGCCCGAAGCGCGACAGCACGGCCAGCGCGGCCTCCACATCGGCGAGGTCGCACATCCCCGTGGAGAGGAGTATGTGCCCGCTCTTGCGAGCTATGGCGCGCAGATACGGATAGTTGGTGACTTCGCCCGAAGGAATCTTCCAAAGGACGAGATGAAGGCTATCGAGCAGCTCCACGCTGCCGAGGTCGAAAGCCGTGGAGAGGAAGCCAATGCCCTTCCGGCGGCAGTGCTCTATCAGCTCCACGTGCTGCGCCGCAGAGAGCTGCAGGCGCTGCAGCATCGCCAGCTGCGACGAGGCCTCATCGCCCATATTACGGCTCTGATACTCCGCTTTGCGCGCCGAGGCCGTGACCAATGCCGCAGCGTTGAAGGTCTGAAACTTCACATAGTCGGCACCCGCCGCTGCAGCGGCATCGATGAGCTGATGAGCCAGAGCGATGTCGCCGTTGTGGTTCACGCCGGCTTCGGCAATAATCGTGACGTGGCGCGCTGTCATCGTCGAGGGATTTTGAGGACAGCAGGGCTGCCGGCATACACGCCCGGCAAACGCAGCGACTTGCGGACTACGGAGCCACCGCTTACGATGATGTCGTCGGCCACGCTGACGCCGTTGAAGAGCGTGACGTTGCTCCCTATGAAGCATCGTGCGCCCACGGAGCACTGACCGTTGACCATAGCGCCGGTGGAGACGTGGGTGAAGTCGCCCACAACGGCATCGTGCTCCACGGCGGCAAGCGTGTTGATAATCGCGCCGCGACCTATGCGTGCTCCGGCGTTGACAACCGCGCCGTGCATAACCACCGTACCGGGCGCTATGGCGGCGTGGCGCGACACTCGGGCAGTGGAGGCCACCACGGTGGCCAGCTCGCCTCCTGCGGCCTCTATGAGCCCGTGAAGCGCAACGCGACGCTCGGCCTTATCGATAAAGCCAAGCGTCACGATGAAGCTGTATTTCTCCACGAAGCGCGGAATATCGTCGTCGCAGCCTATCACCGGGTAGCCGAGCACAGTGGAATTGGCCTCAGAGGGCAGGTCGATAACCCCGGCAATAGGGATACGCACCGACTCGGCAGCCTCGATGACCGACCGGCAGTGGCCACCACCACCCACGAGGATGATAGGCTTGGGGTCCATCGCTTAGCTGATGATGTCGAATCCCGTGTAGGGCTGCAACGCCTTGGGGATGCGGATACCCTCGGGAGTCTGGTTGTTCTCAAGCAGGGCGGCAACGATGCGCGGGAGAGCGAGGGCCGAGCCGTTGAGAGTGTGGACAAGCGCCGTCTTGCGGTCGTCGGTGCGGTAACGGCACTTCATACGATTGGCCTGATAGCTCTCAAAGTTGCTCACGGAGCTAACCTCGAGCCAGCGCTGCTGCGCCGCGCTCCACACCTCAAAGTCGAACGTGATGGCCGACGTGAAGCTCATATCGCCGCCGCAAAGGCGCAGGATATGCCACGGCAGCTCGAGCTTCTCGAGCAAGCCCTGCACGTGGTCCTTCATCTCCTCGAGCGCGGCGTAGGAGTTCTCGGGTTTCTCAATGCGCACAATCTCCACTTTGTCGAACTGATGGAGGCGGTTCAAGCCCCTGACGTCCTTACCGTAGCTGCCGGCCTCGCGGCGGAAGCAGGCCGAATAGGCGCAATTCTTGCGCGGGAGGTCCTTCTGCTCGAGGATTACATCTCGGTAGAGATTGGTGACGGGCACCTCAGCCGTGGGGATAAGATAGAGATTGTCGAGATTGCAGTGGTACATCTGCCCCTCCTTGTCGGGGAGCTGTCCGGTGCCGATACCCGAGGCTTCGTTGACCACATAAGGCGGCTGTATCTCCTCGTATCCGGCCTTTACGGCCTCGTCGAGGAAGAACTGGATGAGAGCACGCTGCAGGCGCGCGCCTTTGCCTCTGTACACGGGGAAACCGGCGCCGGTAATCTTCACGCCCAGCTCGAAGTCGATAAGGTTGTACTTCTTGGCGAGCTCCCAGTGGGGCAGCGCGTCGGCAGGGAGCTCGGGCATCACGCCACCGGTCTTCTCCACGATATTATCGGCCGCGCCGTCGCCTTCGGGCACGGCATCGCACGGCACATTGGGGATATCGAGCAGAATGTGGCGTATCTGCTCCTCGGCTTCGGCGAGCTGCTCTTCAAATTGCTTACCTTCGGCCTTGAGAGCGGCCACCTGCTTCTTGGCCTCCTCGGCCTCCTCGCGCTTGCCCTCCTTCATCAGCGCGCCTATCGAGGCGGCGAGCTTCTTGAGGGTGGCTCCTTGCGAGTCGTATTTAGTCTGGGCGGCGCGGCGTTGCTTATCAAGCTCAATGATGCGAGCTATAGGCTCGGCAGCGTCGAAATGTTTTATCTTCAGTCGGCGAATCACCTCGTCGGGGTTCTCTTTGATATAAGAAAGTGTCAGCATATAGTATTGTAGGGATTAAATATACAGTTACGTTACAGGGCGGCGCGGGGTTACTCGGCGCCGAATTTAATGACATCGGGGGCATCGGAGTCGGCGGGAGCCGCGGCGGCATTGCTGCGGTTGACGCCGGCGGTGGCGGCGGCCACGGCCTGGCGCACCTTTTCGCCGTCGCGCTTATAAGCCGGGTTGCGCTCGAGGATGTCGATAATCTCCTCGTTGTCGAACTGCTCGGGGGTGAGAATCAGATAGCGGGCGCGGGCGATGGCCTGGTTGCGCTCGTTGATTTTGTCGGCACCGTACACCTCTTCGAGGCGGTCTTTATCCGACTTCGCCGGCTGCGGCTGCGGCTGATGCTTGCCCGGGCGGCCCGAGATCTTGAGGTTCTCTTGCACGGTCACCTCAAAGCCCGAGGCGAGGAGCGTGATACGCACCTTCTCGCCGAGCGAGTCGTCGTAGGCCGCACCCCATATCACGTCAACATCAGGTGCGAACTTCGACATAAAGGCGGTAAGCTCATTGGCCTCCGACATCACGAATTTATTCTCGGCATTGCGCGAGAAGTAGATATTGAACATAATCCTCTTGGAGCCTTCCACGTCGCGGTCTTTGAGCAGCGGCGAATTGAGGGCATCCTGGATAGCCTTGGTGACACGCTGCTCGCCTTCGCCGTAGCCGCTGCTTATCAGAGCCACGCCGCCATCGGTGAGCGTGGTCTTGACATCGTTGAAGTCGAGGTTGATATAGCCCTCGCAGGTGATAAGCTCAGCGATGCTGCTGGCGGCGGTCGATAGAGTGTCGTCGGCGTGGGCGAAGGCCTCGCTGAAGAGCGAGTCCTTGTAGATGTCGCGCAGGCGGTCGTTGTTGATTACAATCATCGCGTCGACAAATTTGCGCATCTCGTCGGCGCCTTTCATAGCCTTGAGAATCTTCTTCTCACCCTCGAAGAGGAAAGGAATGGTGACGATACCGATGGTGAGCATACCGCTTTCGCGGGCGATGCGAGCCACTACGGGGGCCGCTCCGGTGCCGGTGCCGCCGCCCATACCGGCGGTGATAAACACCATCTGGGTGTTGTCGGTAAAGAGCTCGGCGATCTCGTCCTTGCTCTCTTCGGCCGCGAGGCGGGCACGCTCCGGGTCGTTGCCGGCGCCGAGCGAGCGGGTCACGTTAGGGCCGATAAGCAGCTTGGTGGGCACGGGAGAGTTGCGCAGCGCCTGTCCGTCGGTGTTGCACACCACATACGACACACCGGCCACATTCTGTCCATACATGTGATTAACGGCATTGCTGCCACCACCGCCTACGCCTATGACTTTGATTATCGGGGAGCTTTCGGCAAACATATCCTCGGGGGGCAATTCTACTGTGAATTTTTTATCTATCATAGCTATGCGGTGTTAATTATTCGTCGTCATCTTCAAAAATATTGGCTGATTTGGCCTTGAGGAATTCGGTCGTGCGCTTAAACCAACCGCCCCGGCTTGATTTTTTAGCGGCAGCGGCTTCGGCTTCGCGCTTCGCGGCCTCTTCAAGCTCGGCTTTGCGCTTCGCCTCGGCGTCCTGTTCGGGCGTGGTGGTGCGGGTCTCCTGAATGGATTCGCAGCACGAGTCGTCGGCCGGGAGGCGATTGGCGCCTTCGAGTAGCAGCGACAGTATCGATACATACTCCAGTCCCTGCTCACGGCTCTCGAGCAAGTCGATGTTGCGGCCGGCGGTGCCTTTGCGGATTTTCAGCTTGGTGCGCTCGGCGAGCACCTGCTCAAGGCCGTTGAGCTTGGCGCCGCCGCCCACGAGGACGATGCCTGCGGGGAGGTCGGACGAGAGGTCGAGGCCGGCGTTCGACACCTGCTGCACTATATTCTCCACGATTTCGCCGGTGCGCGCCACGATGTAGTTGCTGGCATCGGCCACGCTGATGCCATCGACCGAGAGGGTGCTGCCGGTCTGCGCTCCGGGCAAGGCGTTGCCCATAGTCTTTTTAAGCTCTTCGGCCTTCTCCTCAAGGATATTGAGCGTGGTGATGTCGCGCGTGATAGTGCGCGAGCCGAGGGGCATATCGAAGAGATAAACCAGCACATTGCCGCGATATATGGCCACCGTAGTGGTTTCGGCGCCGAAGTCCACGAGCATACAACCCAGATTTCGCTCCTCGCTGGTCATCGCCACGCGGGCAATGGCGATGGGGGTGACGATGTAGCTGCGCACGTTCATCTGGAGCTTCTCTTCGAGCACGCGGCGCAGGTTGGATTTCAGCTGCTGGCGTGCCACGATAAGGTTGAAGGTGGCCGAGAAATGATTGGCGATAGTGCCCACAGGCTGCTTGCTCTCGGTTTTGTCCACGACATAACGGCGTGGCACCGTAGAGAGCACATCAAAGCCTTGGAACTGCTCGCGTCGCACCTGATTCTTGAGCGAGCGGATATTGTCGTCGGTAATCTGAGTGGGCTCATTGAATGTGATGTCGGCCTCCTGCTGCACGGCGCGCATGGAGCGGCCGCCGATGCCCACGAATATCGACTTAATCTTGCGCGGCGACACTGCGGCCCGGTTTTCGAGCTTACGTATCACTTTCACCACGAGGTTATACACCTCCTCAATGTTCTGAATGCAACCGTAACGCACGAGGTCGGTTGCGCGCTCCTCTTCAATGCCGAGTAGTGATAGGTGCTGATTATCGGCGGCGCGCTTGGCGACGGCTCCGATAATCTTGGAGCTCCCTATCTCTAATGCTACGATGTACTGGTCTTTTCTCATAGGGGGTTATGCTGATTTTTTTGATTTGTCGTCGGGTTTGTTTTTCGGTTTGTCGGCCGGCTTGTCGCTTGGCTTAGCGTCGGCTTTGTTGGCGGGTGCGGCGGCGGCCGGAGCGGCTTCTTTAGGCGCGGCGGCGGTGGCCGGGTTGATGGTCATAGTCTCGATGTCGGCCTCATCGGGGTCGTCGGGGATTGTGTCGATAACCACGGGGCGCACGCGGTCGCGCTTGGTGGCCACCACTTGGTAGTCCCATTTGAGCGATACGGTGTCGTACATCCACCACCCTTTCTCCGGGATTACCTGGTCGTAGAATTTCTTGAGCTTGGCAATCTTGGAGTCCATACCGGTGCCGTCGCCCACGTTGATGAGATGCCCCTCGATAGCCGGCACGAGATAGATATTGGCCGGGTCGCTGTAGTAAATCGAGGTAACGTAGGTGTCGAGCGGGGCATTGGCCGGGCTGGCCACATACTCGGCCAGGGCGATGAGATGGTGGAGGGTGGAGCGCTGCAGCACCTCGGCCACCTTAGCCTTGGGGGCGTGGAGCCGCGTCACGGCATAGTCGGCGAAGAGATATGGCAGCCGCAGGCGGTGAATGTTGATATTCCCGCTCACGATAGGTACATCGACGTGGTACTTGGCGTCGGCCTGCATCTGCTTGCTGTCGCGGTTGAGATAGTAAGAGCGGCCGTCGCGCGCGAAGAGGCGCACCACGGGCGTCATCTGCCTTACGACAATCGACAGGCGGTCGTCGGCCGTGACGACACACTCGGCATTCTCCAGATAGTCGATGCCGTTGAGCATCTGCTCGATGGAGTCGGTGTCGATGCGCGAAAGCGGCTGATTGGTGATATTGAGCTTCATCAGGCGCAGCTGCTGGCGAATGCCGTCCTCGTTGAGCAGGCGCAGGGTGTCGCCCGAGTCGCGAAGGATATCTACCTGCACACCTTGGCACTTAGCCACCGAGGCCTCGTAGTTGGCCCACGCGATGGCTGCCGATAGCAGCGCGGCCATCAGCACCAGAAGCAGATATTTTCCTACACTTTTCATTTCATCACCAAATGCCTGTCACACACACACGTACACACACGATATCAGCGAGGCTGTGCCATCACCACCTCACGTATCTCGGGCAGGAGGTCGGCGATGTTGCCGGCCCCCGCCGTCAATAAGAGGTCAAAGTTACGATTTTTCAATGTATTTACCAACTCTTCGCGCGAACAAATCACTTTGTCATCACATTTCACATCGCGGTAGATAATTTCCGACGTTACCCCGGGTATCGGGAGCTCGCGGGCCGGGTAAATATCGAGGAGTATAACGCTATCGGCGAGCGAGAGCGCCTCGGCAAATTGCGGGGCGAAGTCGCGGGTGCGGCTGTAGAGATGCGGCTGGAAAATCACCGTGAGCTTTCGGCCTGGATACACGTCCTTAACCGATGCGATGCTGGCCCGCAGCTCGTCAGGGTGATGGGCGTAGTCGTCGATGAGCACGCGGCCGTGGTCGCCGTCCTCCTTCACCCAGAACTCGAAGCGCCGCTTGGCGCCGAGGAACGAAGCCGTAGCCTCACGTATCACCTCGGGCTCGGCGCCCACCAGCAGCGCCACGGCCATTGAGGCGATAGCGTTCTCGATGTTGATATCGACGGGCACGCCGAGGCTGATATCGGCGATGGAGCCCTGCGGGGTGACGAAGTCGAAGGTTATGTTGCCGTTGCGCTTGCGGATATTCTCAGCGTGGAAATCGCCGGAGGTGCGCCCGTAGCTGTACACCGTCACCGACGGCGCGGGGTTGGGCTTAAATTTCAGCCCCTCGTGCACTATGAGAGTGCCGTCGGGCTGTATCAGCTCGGTAAAGTGGGTGAAACTCTCGAGGTAGGCCTCCTCGGTGCCGTAGATGTCGAGGTGGTCGGGGTCGGTGGCGGTCACCACGGCGATGTAGGGCCGCAGGTGGTGGAACGAGCGGTCGAATTCGTCGGCCTCAATCACGGCGTAGCGGCTATGGGTGTCGAGCAGGAAGTTGCTGTCGTAGTTGCGGAGGATACCGCCGAGGAAGGCGTTGCAGCCCAAAGCCGACTGATGGAGGATGTGGGCGCAAAGGCTCGAAGTGGTAGTCTTGCCGTGGGTGCCCGAGAAGCAGAGCCCGCGCAATTGCCGGGTAATCAGGCCGAGCACGGCGGCACGCTTGAGAATCTCGAAGCCGTGGCTGCGAAACCAGCATAGCCCTTCGTGGTCATCGGGCACAGCGGGAGTATATACCACGAGCGTGGAGTGCGGGTCGCGGCAGTAGTCGGGGATAAGCTCGGCGCTCTCGTCGAAGACAATCTCCACGCCTTCGCGCTGCAGGGCGGCGGTAAGGTCGGAGGGCGTGCGGTCGTAGCCCGCCACGCGCTTTCCCTGCGCCAAGAAATAACGCTCGAGGGCGGCCATTCCTATGCCGCCGGCCCCCACAAAATACAATGATTCAATATCTTTCATCTCTATTTCTATTTCTTATTTCACGTACTCTTTCCTGACAGAACCATCGCTGTAACCCACGATATTGATGCCCGGCTGGGGCGCGTTAAGCCGCCTGCCGCTGATGTCGTAGCGAGCTATCTCCACTGCATCGTCGGCAATAGGACGATCTCCTATGCCGGTTTCGTCAATCTCTAAGGAGTAATTAGGATAGTCGAGCATCGTCATTTCTATCCAATGATCATCGGGGAGAAGACAAAGCGATTCCTGCCATTCATTTTGGGCTTCGGGCACTTGGCTTTGCAGGAATTTCTTTAACCCATAAGGCACATATACGACACCTTTGTCGAAATACGTTTTATAAGTGCCGTAATACATAAACCACGGGTCATCCATTAAACTAATCACGGTCTGGGTCCCTTCGCGTTCTACCCACTGATCTACTTGCCACCATGAGGCATAATAGCCGTAGTCGTTGTTGATTGTGGGCATAGCAAGGTCGTTGCCTTTCGATGCCCAAACATACATAGTATCAATTGTGCAGATACCTGTGTAAGAAAGGTCAAGACGTGCATCTTTTTTCTCCGGGATAAACACGTTGCGGCAAAGGGTGGGAAGCAGACCTCCCACTTTTTGGCCGCTTGCCTCAAAAGCGTACCTGCCCACCTTCTTGATATCGAGCGGCAAGATAATCGTTGTAGCCTGCACGAGGTTGAAAGCGCTGTCGCCTATCTCGGTGACGTGCATCGGAAGCTCAATGGTTTTGAATCCGCAGCTCCTGAAAGCGCTGATGCCTATCTTTTTTAATTGAGTGTCGTCGGCAAACTCCAAAGTATTCAAGAATCCGCACCCTTCAAAGAGGCGGTCAGGGATAGCCTCCCACGACGACGGGATTGCTACCGACTTGAAAGAATTGAAGGCGAACACCCCGCGGTTGCCGTTCTTTTTCAACTCTGTGAATGTCACATCGCCGGCGAATACCAGCCCTGTCAAGTGGTTGTAACCAAACGCTTGATTGTCAAGGACAACCCCATCGGGCAGTTTCAAAGTGCCACCCATATAGCAGTTGGAGAAGGCTTTGTCGCCTATGCTTTTCAACGTGGAAGGCAGAGTAGGCACTGTTGCTATCTTAGCACCATAAAAAGCCTTTTCGCCTATCTCTTGCAACGGCTCGGCGAGGGCGAATGTGCCGGTTATTGTCACGCCAGTAAACTGCGAGGCCTTGATGCTCTGCGTAGCTATTGTAAAGTCGCTGAACTTCGCTTTATAGAAGACGTTGGAGCCCACCGCCGTCAAATCGCTGTCGTAGGTGAGTTCGCCTGTGATAGTGGCTTCTTGGAAGCTTTGGGAGGGCAACTGACTGCATTTCGCGTCGATGCCGCCAAGGATTTTGGCGCTATTGAAAGTGTTATACAAATACACCGTGTAGTACGAATAGTCCTCTTCGTCGTAAGCTTCCGCAACTAAATAGCCGAACTTCACATTGCTGCCGAGCGTCAGCTTTTTGCCTATTGTGGCCGATTGGAACGCGTTGTAAGCCAATGTGCCGGCATTCAGGTCTAAATCATCGGTCATCTGCGCTCCGCTGAACGCGAGGTTGTCGATGGTTTGGGTGTCGTCGGTGATAGTTACCTTACCCGATACTACCACGTTCTTGAACGCCGAATTGCCCACTGTGCGGCTTTTCACCGTTAAGTTGCCGAGAATGATGGCGTTCTCAAACGCTTGATTCCCTATAAGATTGCTCTCAATGGTCAGGTTGCCCATAAAAGTGGCTCCTTTGTATTGCTCGGTAGCCACAAGGGCATCGGTGATTACCACATCGCCTTCAAACGTTTCTCCGGCATGGCTCTCCCTTTCGGGCGCATCCCACTCGAGATACGATTTCTCGTCGGCGACGAAGTCGCCAAGCACTTTGGCAAGATAAAAAGCATCTTTATACGCCACCGAGCTTTTGAAAAACACATCGCCAAGGATTATCGCGCTGTAGAATGCCGAGTTTTGTGCCACAGAGTTGTCCAAAATCAAATCTCCGTAAAAGATGTGCCTATAATATTCTTTGCTGTTGATTGAGCGATTTTCAAAAGTGATGTCGTCGGCGTCGCTTTCATAATAATCAGCCGAACAAACACTATTCAAGAACTGCGACTTCTCGTCGATGCGTTTCTCGCCATACACCGTAATGTTGTCGAAAGAATATTTGAACCCTATCGTGCGCTTTATGTCGAGATCGCCTGTAACTTTTATCCCATAGAAGCTCGATTCATCAGCCACAACCCTCTCTATATTAAGGTTTCCCACAACAATTGTCCCAAATAAAGAGCGCTCGAATGCGAAGTTCCTTTTGATTGTTACATTTCCGATTATAACTTTCCCCCTATATTTTTCTCTTCCCACTGATAAGTAGCCGTCGATCACTAAGTCGCCCTTTATAATTTTTCCCTCGTATATGCTGGCGAAGGCAGTGTCATCGACCGAGGCATCATCATTGATGGTGCGCTCGCCCCCTATTATCGCGTCCTTGAACGCCTCGGGCGAGATAATTTTCGCGTTGATGGTCACATCGCCCACGATAATGGCTCCTTTGAACGCCTGCTGCCCCACTACGGTGCAATTGATTGTCAGGTTGCCGCGTATCACAGCCCCCTCGTATTCGCCTTGCGGAATCACGGCATCGCTGATGGTGACATCCTCATTGAAAATTTCACCTGCGTGCGCTCCGGCGGCATTGCAAGCCCAAACACTTGCCAGCGCAGCGATTATTGATAAAATTATTCGTTTCATATCTATACTTTCTTTCGATTATATCGGGTTATTTCTGTCAGTCAAGAGCGATGCGCTCCACTTGGTCGACGATGATGGCATCGGCATTAGGGAGGGCCATCTTGGCGACGTTGGCGGCGAGGGCGGCGAGGCGGTCGGTATCGGCCACGAGAGCGAGGGCGGTGGTGATGAGCGAATGAGGCGCGTCGGCATCGGTAACCATCACGGCGGCATCGCGCTCCACGAGGGCCTGGGCGTTCTTGGTCTGATGATCCTCGGCCACATTGGGCGAAGGCACGAGAATCGCGGCCTTGCCGAGGAGCTGCAGCTCGCTGATGCTGCTGGCGCCAGCCCGCGATATTACGAGGTCGGCAGCGCGATAGGCGGCGTCCATATCGGCCACGAAGGCGGTCTGGTGCACATTGGGGGTGGGGTGAGCTGCGAGGGCTTCCTTGGCCGACGCATCGCCGTTCTTGCCCGACTGCCAGAGCAGCTGCACGGGCTGGCCGGCGAGGAGCGGCAGGGCGGCCACAACACTGTTGTTGAGGGTGCGCGCTCCGAGGCTGCCACCGGTGATGAAGATGGTGGTGACATCGGGGTCGAGGCCCAGACGGGCGCGCGCCTCCTTCTTGGAGAGCGTACATTCCAGCAACGTGCGGCGCACGGGGTTGCCGGTAAGCACAATCTTCTCAGCCGGGAAGAATCGCTCCATATTCTCATAGGCCACACATATCGAGGCGGCTTTAGCGGCCAGGAGCTTATTGGTGACGCCGGCATAGGAGTTCTGCTCCTGAATGAGCGTAGGGATGCCCATACGCTGGGCCACCTTGAGCACCGGGCCACTGACGTAGCCCCCTACGCCGATAGCCACCACCGGCTGAAACTCGCGCACTATCCGCTTGGCGCGGCGCATACTCTTGAACAAGCGCCAGGCCACTTTCACATTGCGCAACAAGTGGCGTCGGTCGAAGCCGCTCACCGGCAAGCCGATGATGCGATAGCCGGCTGCGGGCACCTTCTCCATCTCCATACGGTTCTCAGCACCGATGAAAAGGATATCACACGCGGGGTAGCGGCGGCGCAGCTCGTTGGCTATCGACACGGCCGGGAAGATATGCCCGCCGGTGCCGCCACCGCTTATCAAAATATGAGCATCAGGTTTCATATCGTAGTATCTTGTAATGGGATTAATCTTTGGTTATTTGCCCCAGGTTGGCTCCGGCCATATCATCAGGCAATATCGACAGCTCGGCGCGGCTCTCCTTCTTGTTGCCATCCATAGCCGCCGAGGAGCTCACGCTGAGCATCACCCCGAAAGCCATCGAGATTACGAGAATCGACGTACCGCCCTTAGAGATGAGCGGCAATGGCTGCCCCGACACCGGGAACACGCCCACGTTGATAGCCATGTGGAACAGCGCTTGGAGCACCACAAACACCGCGCAGCCCATAATGAGCAGCGCCGGCAGCGCCCTATTGCACCGCTGCGCTATATATCCCGCTCGCGAGAATAGCCACAGGTAAAGCACCAGCACCACGATGCCGCCCACGAGCCCCAAGTCCTCAACGATGATGGAATAGACATAATCAGAAAACGCCAGCGGCAGCTCCACCGATTCGCGCGAATTGCCGGGCAACACGCCCGTGACGCCGCCATTGGCCTGCGCCAATCGCGAGTACATCTCCTGAGCGTTCTCATCGGTGATAGGCTTCTCGTAAAGCTCAAGGGTGTCGCCCCACCCGAGCCAACGCTTAATGCGATTGGCCTGTGTGCCTTCGCGCTTGGTGGCCGTTGAGGTAAACGCCTCGGTCGAGGCCTGCCCCGATTGCGACGACTTGGCATCAGGCTTTAGCACCCAATAGGCGCCGGCAAGGGCGATATAGACGAAAAAGAGAGCCAAGAATTTCCGCCATTGCGTGCCGCTGATGATTACCATCGAGAGGTTGATCGACATCAGCAGAATGGTATTGGTCAAGCCCTGTTGGAACACAAACACACCAAACATCAAGATGCAGGCCGAGCTGAGCACCAGACCTCTGGTTCTCACCCCTTTCGGCTCCTGGTTCTTAGCCATAATCCAGGCCATCAGGAGCACCACGCCGAGCTTGGCCATCTCGGCCGGCTGTATCGACACGCCGAGGATATACACGGCACGCTGCGCCTCGTTGAGGTTGCGCCCGAAGAATTGCGCCCAGATGAGCAGGATAAAGGTGATAAGCGCGTACCACGGAATCCAGCGGATAATGCGCTGATAGGGGATGCGCTGCAGAGCCATCACGATACCGGCGCCGAGCAGGAGAAACACGGCGTGGCGCACTATGGGCATATACACCCCCGACATCGCCACTTCGCGGCTTGAGGCGCTATAGGTCTCAATCAGCGAAATCACGCAAAGGAGGATATACACGCCCCAGATGTAGGGGTCGGCGGGGCGCTTTATCGGCGTCACGGCGCTCTTGGTGCTTTCGGTCGTTGCCATTGCCTGGGGGATAGGTTATTTGAGATTCTTTACTTGCTGTTTGAACTGGCGGCCACGGTCTTCGTAGCTGGCGAAGAGGTCGAAGCTGGCGCAGCAGGGCGAGAGCAGCACGGTGTCGCCGGCCGATGCCAGCCGTGCGGCCTCAGCCACGGCGTCCTGCACCGAGTGGGTATCGACGATGGCCGGCACCTTGTCGCCGAAGAAGCGGAGCAGCTTCTCGTTGTCCTTGCCCATGCACACGATAGCCTTCACCTTCTGCTTCACGAAAGGCTCAATCTCGGTGTAGTCGTTGCCTTTGTCCTTACCGCCGAGGATAAGCACCACGGGCGTGGTCATACTCTCGAGGGCGTACCAGCACGAATTGACGTTGGTGGCCTTGGAATCGTTGATGTAGCGCACGCCGGCGATGGTATCGACATATTCGAGACGGTGCTCTACGGCTTCAAAGTCGGCCAGCGACCGGCGTATGACATCGCTCTTGACGTTGACGAGCGAGGCCGAGAGGCCGGCGGCCATCGAGTTGTAGATATTGTGCAAGCCGTGGAGCGAGAGGTCGGAGCGGCGCATCGTGAATTGCCCCGAGGGGGTATTGAACACGATATTGTCGCCCTCCACATAGGCCGCGGTGCTGTCAGTCTTCTCCTCGGCAAAGGGGAACTGCCGGGCTTCGATGTGCATCTTGGCCATCTGCGCGGCTATCACGGGGTCGCTCTGAAGGTAGATGAAGGCGTCGTCGGGCGTCTGGTTCTGCAATATCCGGAATTTAGCGGCGGTGTACAGCTCCATCTTGTGGTCGTAGCGGTCGAGGTGGTCGGGGGTGATGTTCATAATCACCGCCACATTGGCCTTGAAATCGTACATATTGTCGAGCTGGAAGCTGCTAAGCTCAATGACGTACACGTCGTGCTTCTCGGTAGCCACCTGCAGGGCGAGGCTGCGGCCCACGTTGCCGGCCAGGCCCACGTTGAGGCCGGCTTGCTGCAGGATGTGGTAGGTGAGCAGCGTGGTGGTCGTCTTGCCGTTGCTGCCGGTGATGCACACCATCTTGGCATCGGTGTAACGGCCGGCAAACTCAATCTCCGACACCACGGGGATGCCCCGCTCGCGCAGCGCCACTATCACCGGCGCCGTATCGGGAATACCCGGGCTCTTAATCACCTCGCCGGCCGCAAGGATGCGCTCCATAGTGTGGTGCCCTTGCTCCCACGCTATGCCGTAGCCGTCGAGCAGCTCGCGATATTTCTCCTTGATGTCGCCGGCATCGGAGAGCCACACGTTGAACCCTTTCAGATGTGCCAATACGGCAGCTCCGGCACCGCTCTCGCCGCCGCCAAGCACCACTATGTTATTATTCTTAGTCTCCATCGTATTTCTTTGATATGTAATATATTATCTAACTTTGAGTGTCACAAACGTTATCACGGCCAGCAAGATAGCCATAATGAAGAATCGCATCACGATCTTAGGCTCGGGCACGGCATTGTAAGGCCGCTGTATCAGTGCGGGATACTCGCCGTTGCCGGGACGCTGGAAGTGGTGATGTAGCGGTGTCATCTTGAACACACGCCGGCCTTCGCCGTATTTCTTCTTCGTGAATTTGAAATAGGTCACCTGGATTATCACCGAGAGGTCCTCAAGGAAGAAGGTAAGGCACAGAATGGGAATCAGCAGCTCCTTGCGTATCAGCAGGGCAAACACCGCGATGATGCCGCCGAGCGTCAGGCTGCCGGTATCGCCCATAAACACCTGGGCCGGGTAGCTGTTGTACCACAGGAAGCCGATAAGGGCGCCGATAAACGCCGCGGCGTAAACCACCAGCTCGCCGCTATGGGGGATATACATTATATTGAGATACCCGGCATAGATCACGTTGCCGCCCAGATAGCACATAATGGCGAGCGCCACCCCGATGATGGCCGAGGTGCCCGTGGCCAAGCCGTCGAGCCCGTCGGTGAGGTTAGCGCCATTCGACACGGCCGCCACCACAAGAATGGCCACAAGAATAAAGAGTATCCAGCCGCCGGTGGCCGAGTAGTCGCCGAGCCACTTGGTGAGCGAGGTGTAATCGAAGTTGTTGCTCTTGACGAAGGGAATAGTGGTCTGTGGGGTCTTGACGGCTTGGGTGTCGTAAACCACCTCCACCTGATTGCTGTTGCGGTTCATCACCTCCACGTTCTCACACATCGTGATGTCAGGGCTCAGATACATCGTCAGGCCCACGATAAGGCCCAGACCCACTTGCCCCACAATCTTGAACTTGCCTTTCATTCCCTCCTTGTCGTGATGGGCCACCTTGATGTAGTCGTCGGCAAAGCCGAGGGCGCCGAGCCACACTGTGCTGATAATCATCAGCAGCATATAGATGTTGTCGAGCCGGCCCACGAGCAGGCAGGGGATAAGAATCGATATGATGATGATGATACCGCCCATAGTGGGGGTGCCTTTTTTCTGCATCTGCCCCTCGAGGCCGAGGTTGCGCACTATCTCGCCCACCTGCATCTTCTGCAAGCGGTCGATGATGCGGCGTCCCACGATGGTGGCGAGCAGCAGCGAGAGTATCAGCGTCAAGCCGGCGCGAAACGAAATGTAACCCATCAGACCCGCGCCGGGGAAATGGTGCTGATGAAGCCATTGTGCAAGATAATAGAGCATAGATAATTACCGGGTATTGATTTAAGGCTATTGTTGGTTATTCTCGTCGAAGCAGCGCTGCAGCTCTTCGCGGTCGTCGAAGTGATGCTTCACGCCGTTGATTTCCTGATATGTCTCGTGCCCTTTTCCGGCCACGAGGACCACGTCGCCTGGCTCGGCGAGGGCCACGGCGGTGCGTATGGCCTCGCGGCGGTCGGTGATGAAGAGGGCGCGGGCGCGCAGCTGCGGCGTGTCGAGGCCGGCGCGCATCTCGTCGATGATGTCGTCGGGGCGCTCATTGCGCGGGTTGTCGGAGGTGACGACAAGGCGGTCGGAGCGCTGCGCCGCTTCGCGCGCCATTATGGGCCGCTTGCCGCGGTCGCGGTTGCCGCCGCACCCCACCACAGTGATGATGCGCCCGCCCGCGCGCCGCAGGATGTCGCGTATGGTGTCGAGCACATTCACCAGCGCATCGGGCGTGTGGGCATAATCCACGATGCCATATACGCCGCGACCCGACACGAAGGTCTGGAACCGCCCGGCCACCGGCACGAGCTTGCTCATAGCCACGAGCAGCTCATCGGGGTCGAAGCCCAGCAGCGAGCCGGCGCCGTACACGGCGGTGAGGTTGTAGGCGTTGAATTTGCCGCAGAACAAGGTCTCCACTTCGTGGCCGTTGAAGGCCATCGTGGTGCCGTCGAGGCGGCTCTCGACGATGCGGCCGCAGTAGTCGGCCATGCTACGCAAGGAGTAGCTGCGGCGCGCGGCCGCCGTGTTTTGAAGCATCACGGTGCCCACCTTGTCGTCGATATTGGTGAGGGCAAACGCCTGCTCGGGCAAGAGGTCGAAAAAGCGCTTCTTGGCCCGCAGATACTCATCCACGGTGCCGTGATAGTCGAGGTGGTCGCGAGTGAGGTTGGTGAAGATGCCGCCGGCAAAGGTGAGGCCGTCGATGCGCCGCTGATGGGCCGCGTGGCTGCTCACCTCCATAAAGGCGTAGTCGCAGCCGGCTTCGACCATCTCGGCCAGCAGCTGATGGATGGTGAGCGGCGCGGGGGTGGTCTGTGTGGCGGCCACGGGACGATTGTCCACATAGTTGCACACCGTAGAGAGCAAGCCGGCCTTATAGCCGAGGAGGCGCGCCAGCTCGTAGAGCAGTGTGGCGATGGTGGTCTTGCCGTTGGTGCCGGTCACGCCCACGAGCTTCAGCTTGCTCGACGGGTTGCCGTAATATTGCGAGGCGATGTGTCCCAGCGCCGAGGCCGAGTCGTCCACCACCACATAGGTAACATCTTCGTTGAGGCTCGAGGGCAGCTCTTCACACACCACCACCGTGGCGCCTTTGTCCACCACATCGGGAATGAAGCGGTGGGCATCGACCGCCACGCCTTTCACGGCCACAAAGAGGTCGCCCGGCTCCACACCGCGCGAGTCGCACACCACGCGCTTCACCGCGCGGTCGCCGGCCCCCACTATCCGTGTGGGGCGTATGGTATCAAGCAGATAATTGAGTGTCATATCCATTGCTATATATTCTGTATCAGTTCTTTAGTGTCAACATAATCTTGTCGCCGGCCTTGAAGTGGCTGCCGGGCTTAATGCTCTGTCCGGCCACATACCCCACTCCCGTAAAGCCCACATTGATGCCTCGGCGCTCGAGGGTATTCACGGCTTCGTCAAGCCCCATACCTATCACCGAGGGCACGAGGGTGTCGGGCATCGCCTTGGGGGCTTCGTAGCGGGCAAGCCCGTCGGATTTGATATATAGCCCCGAGAAGTTGGGCCGCGCCGCCGAGGCGTACATCACGCCGCGCTTGCCGTAGGTGCCCGGCCGCTTCTCGTCGCGGAAATTGCTGGAGTTGTCGAGCAGGCCGCGCGAGTAGAGCTTAAGGGCCACGTTCTTGAGCACCATACCGCTGCACCGCGCCGCGCCTCTATCGGCGTGCGACATCAGCACAATACACGAATACTTGGGCTTCTCATAGGGGAAGAAACCGCAGAAAGCGAGGCGCTTCTTGCCGGGATTGTAGGCCCCGCCTATGATGTCGTAGCAGGTGCCGGTTTTGCCGGCTATCTTCACGCGGTCGTCGCGCAGCACCTTGGCGGTGCCGTATTCGCCCCACACCACGTCGTAGAGCATAGCGCGAAGCTTCGCCGCGTTCTCTGGGCGGCACAGCTGCTCGCGGATGTATTTGTCGGCGCCTTGATAGAGCACGGAGTCGGGGGAGCCTTGCCGCGAGAGCTTCTTCACGAGGTGGGGCCGGATGTAGCGCCCGTCGTTGGCGATGGCGTTATATACGGCGAGGGTACACATGGGCGGTATGCGGGTGGTGTAGCCGTAGGCCATGCGCGAGAGGGCTATCTTATCCCAGTTCTTGTTGCCGAGCACGGCCACATAGGGCACCTGCTCGCCGGCAATGCCGGTGTGGAGCGGCTCGAAAAAGCCCAGCTCGGCAAGCCGGTCGCGGAAGCCGCGCGGGTTGTCACCGTATTTCTTGACGATAATCTTGGCCATGCCCACATTGGACGAGCTCTCAATGACGCGCCTTACGGGCATCGAACCCATTCCGTGGGAATCGGTGATGGGCTTGCCGCCGGCATACGACCACGACTTGCCCGTGACGATAATCTGCTCGGGATCGCTGACGATGCCGTCCTCAAGCGCCACGAGCATCGAGATGGGCTTCATCACGGAGCCGGGCTCGTAGCCCATCACGGCGTTGTTGGTGGTCTCGATATAGTCGCCCACCTCGTCCTTCCATTCCAGATTGGAGATGGCTTTGATTTCACCGGTCTGCACCTCCATCAGCACGGCGGTGGCCCACTGGGAGTTGGTCTCGACACACATATTGTAAAGCTCTTCCTCGAGAATGTCTTGTATCTCGACATTGATGGTGGTGGTCACGTCCCATCCGGGCTTGGCGGGAACCACGGGGAAGTAGTCGATGCGGTTGGTGAGGGGTATGCGCTGCCGCAACCCGGGCTCTCCGAAGAGCAGCGAGTCGAGCGATTTCTCCAGCCCTGAGGAGCCGTGGTAGAACACTTTGCCGCTCACGGTGCTCTCGGCCACATTGCCTATGGAGCGGGCGGCCATCTTGCCGTAGGGCTTGCGCCGGCGGGGGTCGGAATCGGCATATATCACCTTGTCGCGCCTTACATCGCGGAAATAGGGGAACGAGGCCACGCGCTCATATTCCTCCTTGGTCAAGCGCGGTGCTATGGGATAGGCGCGTGAGCGCTTCTTCGGCTCTTTGTTGAGCTGGGCCTCGAGCAGCTCGCGCCACCGGGCGGCGCTGCGATTGGGGAACATTGCCGCAAGGCTGTCGCAGAGCATCGGCAGATACATTCGCATCTCCTTTTCGCTGAACTTGGCCGCGCGGAAATCGATACGCGCGGTTTTGAACTCCACCGTGGCGGCAAGAACGGTGCCGTTGTCGGCAAAGATGCGGCCGCGCTCCGGCGGTATGGTGTCGAGTACCGAGGTCATGGCGTGGGCTCGCTCGTTCCAGTGGGGCGCATCGACGATGGTGGTGCGCACAAGTTGCCCCACAATCAGCACTACAAACACGAGTGTAAACCCGATGATAAGCGCGTAGCGCCACATTATATGCGATTTGTTGTTCTGCTTCATTGCTCTGCTGCTTTAGGTCGGTGCTCTGTTAATCCAGTCGATATGCCGGCTTGTCGGGCATGATGAGGTCGATGTCGAGGGTGTCGAGTAGCTCGCGCATCTGAGGCTCGCGTATCTGGGTGTTATACTTCTCGGAAGCGCGCACCAGGTCGCTCTTCTCTGAACTGAGCTCGCGCCGGAGCTTGCTGATCTGCTCCATCTGTGAGCGCACTTGGTACTTGCTGGCTATGTACAGGATGAAAAACACCACTATCCCGAGCACGTAGAGCCAGTTGCGGGTGAAAAACTGGAGCGACACCAGCTTGCCCATAAAGAGACGATTGAGGAAGTTCTCACGATTCCTCTTCTCGGGCTTCTTCTTATCTTGCTTCTTGGCGGCCATTATCGTTGAAGGTTATTTCTTTGATGGTGATTACTGCGCCTCGGGCTTGGCGGCAATGCGGAGCTTGGCGCTGCGGCTGCGGGGATTGCGCTCCACCTCGGCCTCGTCGGCGGTGATTACTTTGTTGTTGACCGCTACGAGCGGTGCGTGGACCACACCGTAGAAGTCTTTCTCGGCGCGCCCGTCGCAGTTGCCGGTGCGGATGAAATTCTTGACCATGCGGTCCTCGATGCTATGGTAGGTGAGCACCACAAGGCGCCCTCCCGGCCGCAGCAGCTCGGCGGCCTGCGCGAGCATGGCGCGCAGGGCGTCGGTCTCGTGATTGACCTCCATACGCAGCGCCTGGAACATCTGCGCCAGCTCTTTCTTCTCCTGCTGCCGCTTGATATAGGGCGCGGCCACAGCGGCAAGCTGCGACGTGGTGGCGATGTCGCCGCTTCGGCGGGCCTTCACGATGGCGGCGGCAAGCTGCCGCGACTGACGCAGCTCGCCGTAGTTGTAGAACAGGTCGGCAAGCCGCTCCTGCTCATAGTCGGCGATAATCTGCGCGGCGGTGAGCTGCGCGGCCTTGTTCATTCGCATATCGAGCGGAGCGTCGGCGCGAAACGAGAAGCCGCGCTCAGCATCATCGAAGTGGTGAAACGACACTCCGAGGTCGGCTATCAGGCCGTCGATGCTCTCCACGCCGTAGTAGCGCATAAAATTGGCTAAGTAGCGGAAGTTGGAATGTACGAATGTAAATCGCGGGTCGGCGGCGGGCGCGTTCTCGAGCGCGTCGAGGTCCTGGTCGAAGCCGTAGAGCCGGCCATCGCTACCGAGACGCTCCAAAATGGCCCGTGAGTGCCCTCCTCCCCCGAATGTCACATCAACATACACCCCTCCCCGGTCGATGTTAAGGCCATCGATTGAGGGGCCAAGCAAGGCCGGGATATGATATACATTCTCGCTCATAATTTAACTCCGAAAAGGGGGTAGATTTCGTAGCCTCAAAGGTAGTGATTATTGAGCGAATTTACATCAGCAAACCGCAAAAATTTTCATTTTTTAACCGAAAAGTTATTAACAACCGTGTGGAGGTGCCTGAGAGGCCGTTTTGGGGTGTTGCGAAAAGTAAATTCGGCCTCGAGCGGCTTAAGGGTCAATGGGCGGAGAGTGGCGCGGTGGTGGTGGGCACGGCATTGGGGTCGGGGGCGGCGGTGGTAGCCACGTGGTCATAAACCAAGCGGGCTTTGGCCGCGCCCACCACCTCGGTAAGCTCTTCGAGCGATGCCTCGCGGATGCGCTTCAAGCTCCGGAAATGCTTCAGCAGGGCGGTGCGGGTGGCCTCCCCCACCCCCTTGATGTTGTCGAGTGTGGAGCGGGTCTGCCCGCGGCTGCGACGCGACCGGTGATGGGTGATGCCGAAGCGGTGGGCTTCGTCGCGCAGGTGCTGTATCACCCGCAGCGACTCGCTGTCTTTGTTGATGTAGAGCGGTATGGAATCGCCGGGGAAATAGATCTCCTCAAGCCGCTTGGCAATGCCTATGAGGGCCACCTGCCCACGGATTCCCATCTCGTCGAACGCCTCCACGGCGGCCGAGAGCTGTCCTTTGCCGCCATCTACCACCACGAGCTGCGGCAGCTCCTCGCCTTGCTCTATCAGGCGGGTGTAGCGGCGGGTGAGCACCTCTTTCATCGACGCGAAGTCGTCGGGGCCCACCACTGATTCGATGTTGAAATGCCGATAGTCTTTCTTCGACGGCTTGGCGTCGCGAAACACCACGCACGAGGCAACGGGGTTGGTGCCCTGTATGTTGGAGTTGTCGAAGCACTCGATGTGGCGCGGAAGCGTCGAGAGTCGGAAGTCACTCTTCATCGTGGTAAGGATGCGGGTCACGCGCTGCTCGGGATTGAGCTTGTCGGCCTGCTTCTGCCGGTCGAGTAGATAGCGCCGCGCGTTCTCCTCCGAAATCTTCAGCAGCTTGCGCTTGTCGCCGCGCTGCGGCACGAAGGTGGGCTCGCTAAATTGGGTGTCGGGCTCGAAAGGTACCACAATCTCGCTCACTTTAAGCGGGAAGCGGGAGCGCACCTCGGCGATGGCCAGCGACAGCACCTCGGCATCGGTGTCGGCATCGCTCACCTTATAGTCGAGGGTCAGCGACTTGGTGATGGAGCCGTTCGACACGTGCATATAGTTAACCGCGGCGTGGCTCCGCTCGCGCACGAAGCCGAGCACATCCACGTTGTGAACCGACGTGGATACGATGACCGACTTGGCGCGATAGCGGTCGAGCAGCTGCAACTTCTCCTTGAGCGCTTGCGCCTCCTCAAATTGCAGCTTCTCGGCGCAGCGGGTCATCTCTTCGGTGAGCAGCCGGGTCACCGGCGTCAAGTCGCCGCTGAGTATGTGCCGCACCTTGTCGATGTAGTCGGCATACTCCTCGGGCGTTATCTCCCCGATGCAGCAGCCGCGGCAGTTCTTGATGTGATATTGCAGGCAGAGGCGATGCCGATGGCGCGCGATGCTGTCGCCCGTAATCTGATGCAGACAGGTGCGCAGCGGAAACAGCTCGCGCAGCAGCTCTATGAGGGTATATACCATCGTCACGTTGGTGTAAGGACCGTAGTAGCGACCCCTACCCTTCTCAATGGTGCGGGTGACGAACACGCGCGGATACAGCTCGTTGGTAACCACTATCCACGGGTAGGTCTTGTCGTCCTTCAGTAGCACGTTGTAGCGGGGGTTGTTCTCCTTTATCAACGAGTTCTCAAGGTGCAAGGCGTCCTCCTCGGTGGGTACCACGATATAGCGCAGGTCGGCTATCGAGCGCACAAGCATATTGGTGCGCTCCACGGCGTGCTCGCGGTTGAAATAGGAGCGCACGCGCCGCCGCAACTTCTTGGCCTTGCCCACATAAATCACCTCGCCCGCCGCGTTATAGTACATATACACGCCGGGCGACTCGGGCAAGAGGTCTATCTTGGCCTGTATGTGGGCCGAGGGCTTCAATACTCAAGAAGCGACCGCATCTCGATGTCGGCGGGCAAGTGCTCGCTCCCCTTGAGGTCGGTAAGGTCGATGAGGCAGTTGACGAGAATCTGCTTCGGGTTGAACTTCTTCACCAGCTCGATGGCCGCGAGAAGGGTGCCGCCGGTGGCGAGCACGTCGTCGTGGATAAGCACCACGTCGTCGGCGCTGATGGCGTCGGCGTGAATCTCCATCTTATCGATGCCGTACTCTTTCTTGTACGATGCGCTATAGGTGGCAGCGGGTAGCTTGCCGGGCTTGCGGATAGGCACAAACCCCGCGCCGAGGTCGGCCGCAAGGATAGCGCCGGCGATGAAACCGCGGGCCTCAATCCCCACCACCTTGGTGATGCCTTTGCCGGCATACATCGAGCGCAGCTCCTCGCGCATCAGCTGAAGGGTCGCGGGGTTCTGGAAGATGGTGGTGAAGTCGCGAAACATTACGCCCTTCACGGGAAAGTCGGGAACCGTGCGCACTACACTCTTAAGACGGTCGATTTTTTCTTGTTCCATTGCTGTTTTAATATGATAGATTTTGTTCTGTTATCTGGTCAAAAGAAAAGGTTATATATCCAATCAAAAAATTGGGACATAAAGTTAGGAATAATTATTGGCATTACCCAAAAGAGGAGCAAAATTATTATTCCGCCTATCCAGAATGTCCACGTGGTGAACTCATCGGAGGGCTTGCGCCC